>JBMFXK010000264.1:0-4664 GCA_049964315.1 Clostridia bacterium
CACGTGCGGGGAATCCGCAGGATCGTCCGCCGCCCCGACCGGATCCGCCGCGCGGGCACGTGGAGGAGCGTGTAGCGGAGCCGGGGTGGCTCCGCCCGGCGCAGCGGCTCTGGGAGGCAGAGCCCTTTCAGCCCGGCGAGCAGGTCGCCCGCCATCAGCACCGCGGTCAGCCAGGCGGCATTTTGCGTGAAGGATTCCGACGGCAAATGGGTCAGCCCGGTCGCCTGGAGGTCCCGGATGGCTTGTTCACAGCGCCCGCGCCCGCGATACAGCGCTTCCAGGTACGCGACATCCGCGTCCGGTGCGTTCGTTAGGCCCAGCTGATAGCGGTAGCCCCGGACGTCGGTGAAGGTCCGTTGGGCGCCGGGATGGGGGATCTCTCGCCGCCCAATCAGCCGCGTCCCGGGGGGCCACCCGGTCAGATCCACCCAGCGCGTGAGTTCCGCCACCTCGCCGACGGCGCGTTCCGCCGTCCCATCCGCCGTGAGGGCGGGGATCCAGCGGAGCCGGGGATGGTCCAAGATGACGGTGGCCAGCTCCGCCGTCAGCGGATGCCCGACGCAAAACCGCACGCCCCGGGTGGTGCAATGCGCCAAAAACTTGTGGGAGCAGCCCGCACTGTCGGCCCGCACGATGACCTCGGTGGCGTGGGGGTCGCCCGGGAGTTGCGCCAGCGCGGCATCCAGGAGGGCGATAGGATCCGTGGCCGTCCCCGACCCGGCATGCCCGGGCCGCAAGATCCCCGCGAGCGGTTCCCCCGTGGCATCCAAAAATGCCCCCAAGGGGTAGAAGCCGAAGCCCCGTTTGTACGTCGGGGCGGCCCCTTCTTTCTCGGAGTGCGCCGTGACCAAGGTGCCATCGATGTCGATGACGTAATAGCCGGGATCCAACCCCGCCGCCCACGCTTGGCGCCGGGCGGCGGCCCGCGCCGCGGCGACCCGGTCCCACGCGGCCGTGTCCAGCGCGCGGAGGGTCCGCCACAGCGTGGCCACCGAGGCCACGGCGCCGAAGACCGCCGGCTGCCGGGCCCGGACCTCCAAATCGGTGAACGTGGTCGCCCCATCCGCAATGGCGGCGGCCACGTGCGTGAGCATCTGGCCGCGGTCATGCCCCCGCTGGCGCCGTTTGGTCCCGGCCACGGCGGCGGATAGGGCCGCCGTCAACCCGAGGCGGTCACTGACGTCCAGGAGAAGGCGCGCGCCGACATGCGGCACGATCTGGTCATCGCCGAGCATGAGGGAGACGCGGGGACGGGGTGTGGTAGACTGCCTCTATCAAGTGCCCTCCTTGCCGGGTCGAATGGAGTCTGAGCAACCCCATTATCCCGCATCAGGCGGGCATTTGCGCGTTTGTCGCCCCCCTTTCCCCGCCCCCTTAATGCAAGAGCCGGGTTAGCCGTTCCAACTTTCACCGTTTAGTAGAGCAAGCGGAGCAAGCCAACGAGCCCGACTCCGAATCGTAATCCCGCTCTCTATACCGCGATGACCCCAAAACGGCCCCAAACAGGCGCAATCGCCCCGGCGTAGACGCTCGGGGCGATAGTCAACACAAGATGGTCAGCATGACACATCTCCGCCCTTAACTCGGCGGCCGCTCCACCGACGCCGACCACTAATCCTCCCGTTTTGAATCGGGCTAAGAACCGTTAGCGAACCGGCCGATCAGCACACACCGGCATACCCGATGGTCGCAAAGAAGACTGCGGGCTGAACGTATTCGACGGCGTTCCACATATGGCGCCCTTCGGCATCGATCGGGGGGAAGTCTCCTGTGTTATTTGAGACCACGAAGACTGCTCGGGCGGCCTGCGCAGCCGCCCAAAGGGGATAATCATCTGGATCTTGACTAGCCAGGCTCGGCCACGCATCGGTGTCCCAGGGAGGCTTCGGATCCACGACTGTGAATACCGGCACCATCAACTGCATCATCGTTTTACTCGCGCGAGAGCAATTTCGCTGGCTCTCTGCAGTGCACCCGTGATCTTTTGCCCACGCGTACCGGCCGGCACCAATACACTCGTGTCGCAGACGGCCGCTGGTGGGGCACCCAAGGACCTTAGCGACCCTGCCAAGGCAGGCGGCCGGGTCTATTGGCTGCCAGCTGTTGCCATTCTTCCGCCGTGAGATCGGTACCAAGCTCCTCTATCTCTGCCAAGAGTCGCTCTATCCTCTGCATTTTTTGGACGTTGGGGTCTCCCTCTGCCAGTAAGCGGTCCACGGATTCCACGCTAATCTGGCAACGACTTCCGACGATACGGTGCTTGAGTTTACCTTCCCGGGCCCATCGCTTAATCGTATTAATGGACCCCACCTGGAGTCGGCGAGCCGCCATCCCTGTAGTGATCCAGTCGCGACTCTCATGGCTCTTGTTACGTGTGTGCCTTGCTCGAGCGGGCGAAGTGGCCATACAGATCACACCTCCACGCCTAGAGGCTACTGCAGCAAGAGCAAATCGTCAATAACGTCATTCCTGTCCATATAGGCTCCCCCATGGACGGATGGTCTGTGCGACCGACAAACCCTGACATCCCCAAAATCAGAGGGGCACCATATTAGGAAGACTCTGACATCGTCAACCATTCATCAAACGGCTGGGCCGACGGCACCAGAGTCTGCTCATGAAGATTGGGTCTTGGCGAATTCCAAGGCAGGCCCTGAAGGACACACCATGGCCAGTGCAACCCTCAAGTTGCTACGAAAAAGGTGCTGTCGCTCCGACGGGGCGTAACGCAACGCGGAGGGCCGGCCTTGGCCGCCCCCCCAACGAGACGGTCGCCGGACACCTCTGCCCGAGCGACAATGCCCCCTCGTACGCCAGACTGGCGTGGCGGAGTCTGATACCCGTGGTCACGGTCGGCGACCGTCCGCACATTCGGTGGTGCCCTGCAAGGGGGCGTCGGCGGGCAACGCGAAGCTCACCATCTTAGTAGTGACATCGCTGCCAAATCGAGCCGCAATCACGCTTCCATGGAGCCGGTCAACACTGACTGCCCAGCCCCCCGATGCCCCAACGGCCAGATCGTGGCTGACGTGCGTAACGAGACGTGACCGGACAAAATTCTCGGGAACTAGTCGGCGTAAGGCATCATTCTCCGCGTCATATCGTGCCCAACGGTCCTGTAACCGTTGGAACTCCGGCGCCATCCTCTCCGGGCGACCAAATATGATCCAGTCGCAGTTCGCCGGCAGTTCCCGCCGGAAGGGCTCGAAAGTCGGATGCCACGCGACCGAGGTGTCTGTCTGGGTCACTGGCTGGTAGGGACCTGGAGACGGTGTTCCAGGGGTATCTTCCTTCCCTGCCCACAAAGTTGATGTCCTTTCAGTGTTTGAGATGCTAAACAGTGAACTTACTGGCTGAGCGAATCTTAGCCGACCGCGGCGATGGGTCCGCTTGCGGTACCAACGGCAACGGTCAGCTATGGGGGGATCGTCCCGTCACGGGCCTCCCAGGGGCCTCTCCGTCGATCCGGCCGTTTTTCGGCCGTTTTCGGGGCGACCGGGACCCGTTTCGGGGGGTTCGACGGCGAAATCGGGGCCGGTACCCTCGCCGAAGGCTCCGCCAGAGTCCCCAGGCGGCCAGCCCGAGGAACCCAAGGGTCCACCAACTGTGGTTGTGCCGGTAGAGCGCGCTGTCGAACAGGACCCGGACCAGGTAGTAGAGACTCATGGCACACCCCCCATAAACAGCAAAACCCCCGGCTCCGAAGAGCCGGGGGCGCGGTCACACATGGGAACTGGTCTAACGATCCCGGCCCTCTTCCGGAGCCGAGCGCGACGGCGACAGGAAGGCGGCCAAGTGGGCGCGCAATCGGGGAATCTCTTCGCGGGCCACCACCCAAACGGTCATCAGATCCACGTCATCGTACTGGTGAATCAAGAGATTCCGCATCGCCTTCATCGTTCGCCAGGGCAGAATCTCAGGATGCCCCTCCCGGAACCCAGGAGTGAGGCGGCCCGCGGCCTCGCCGATAATTTCCAACTGGCGAATGACGCTGTCCTGTCGCATGTCGTCCGCGGCAAACTGCTCATAGGTCACGTCCTGGGTGCGCTGCACAATCTTGGACGCCGCCCGCGCCATCTGTGCCAAGGCGAGGGCATCAGTCCGTTGCGACATAGACCACTTGACGGGTCGACCCGATCGTGTCGGCCAACCCCGGATAAATCCGGTGCTTGTTCACCAAATCCACTTCGCGCCCGAACAGGTCTTCCAGGTCCGTGGCCAGCGCGGCCAGATCAAAGAGGCTCCGGACTGGCGAGGTCGGCGCCAACTCATATAGGACATCCACATCGCTGTCGGCGGTGAAGTCGTTCCGCAACACCGACCCAAAGAGAGCCAGTTCCCGCACGCCGTAACGCCGACAGATCGCCGCCAATTGATCACGCCCGATGACGATCGGCAACGGGGACGGGATGGTGATAGTTTCCATGCCCCGCCTCCTTTTCCCACATTATATACGCGCGGCACGCGCTGACTCCCAGCCGTGTCAACGGTCGCGATCGAAGCTCTTCAGGACTCGCCCCCGGCTCTTCAGAGCCGGCGGCAGGAGGACTTCGGATGTCCGGACCTGAGACGTCTAGCCCGTGGAGCGTCGGCGCGGGGTCCCCGCCTTCGCGGGCGGTCTCTTCGGCTTCTCGTCGAACACGAATGCGACCCGCCCCCCGTCG
>JBMFXK010000265.1:0-4649 GCA_049964315.1 Clostridia bacterium
GCTAGCAGCTGCTTTCGCGCCTCCAGAAAATCTTGATAGTGCTCGACTCTCCACAGCTGCCGATCCATCGGGATCCACTGGGAGGCCAGGGCGCCCGGATGGCGCGCTTCGACCTCGGGAAAGTAGTCTTCGGGGAGCCGGTCGCTAATCGCGATGTTGGTACTCTTGGTCAAAAAGCAGTAGTTCGCCACCGCGTTGACCTCTACCCTTGGGAAGTTCCGCTTGTACATTTGCGCCCGGGGAAAGATGTGGTGGACCTCCGGATAATTCATCCGGCCCAGCAGGCTGCTCTTCAGCGGGATCCCACTTCCCCAATCGCGTGCCTCGCCCACACGGGTGATCCAGTAAAGAACGGGATAGAACCGAGCGCCGACACTCGACCCCGTGAAGTGAGCCGGCTGGACACGAAGGCTGCCATGCCACAACCGCAACTGGTCTAGCAACCGCTCAAGACCCCCGCCCGCCGCCTCGAGGGCTGCGAGGTCCTGGTCGATGACACTTTCCGTAGACCCCGAGAACCGGCCCCACATCGCTGCCTCGACGAACCAAAACAGGAGTCGGTCGCGGGTTTCCGCATCCAGCGCGTTGGGGTGCTGATCGAGATAGCGGACCAGCACGGGAAACGCGTAGCGGCCGAACAGCACCCGATCGTGATCGAGGCCCAGGCGACCGCTGACCAGGTTGAGGCAGTCATCAATATGCCGCTGGGTGCGGTCAAGGGCCGCCTGAACCACGCCCGTCGGCTGGTTGTGCAGGTGCTCGAACTTCGCTTCCCCGGTCAGCACCGTGTTGACGCACCGTAGTAACCAGTCGAGGTCGAAAAGAAACCCCGCTTGACGCCACTGGTCGAGGAGTCCATTCATCCGACCACGACCGTCGGGCCAGTCGGCGCAGATTTTCGCGAGGGCCAAGTCTCCCTTCGAAAGCTTCGTCCCGCCACTGTTTACCCGGTTGAAGATGTCGACAACCGTGTCGAGCGTCATGTGTGCGCCGGTGATCTCCTCCACATGGAGGTCGATCTCCAGCACCCCGGCCAGTTTTAGTAAGCGGTCTAGGAAGGTTGCCGCCCGACCCGCGAGGGCGGGATCCTGGGACCAAGGCGCCATCACGGTGCCTATCCCTGCCGTCCCGTGTTGCATAAAGCGCGTCACGTCGATCCAGAGAGGGTCACCCCGCATCTTGAGGGGTTGGTGAAACTGAAAGATCTCCGTCTCTAAGTGAAAGTAGAGCCCTTCCAGGACACGGGCGTTGCCCTCAAAGAACGGCGGGGGCCCCCCACGGACTACGCCATACACCGAGCTCAACCGCTGCTGCCCATCCAGGAGCAGATTGATCACGCCCGGGGGTAGCGCCGCATCGCCACGCACCGTGTCCGCACTGGGTTGGGTGACCCAGACCAGCAGGCTCCCGATGGGGTGGCGTCGGTACAGGGAATCCCAGAGCGCCCGAACCTGGTCTCGACTCCACACATAGCCGCGTTGGAACTGCGGCAGGGTCATGCGCCCGTTATCCATGTAATCCAGCAACGTCGAGATCTTCACAGGAGACCCCCTTTTGTGACCGCTCAGGCACGACCTCCGGCAGCCCCGGACCCTCATTCCGCCTCGAAGGAAGCGAGATCGAAGTGCAGCGTCCGACAATTCTCCTCCACAGTTCGGACCGTCCCCGGTGGGGCGGGCTCGCGAAACCGGGCATGAATCTCCAAACTCACCGTGACGTCCGCGCCGACGAGCGAGGCGATGTGGGCCACCACTTCTTGGGCGATGGTATCGACGTCGCGCTGGAGACGCAGGGCATTCAGGTGGGCGACCGCATGAAAGCTGCGAGGGCCACTCGGCACCGGGACCGTCGGCTCGGGCTTTCGTGGGCCGGGCTTAGGCGGGTCGACCGGTTCGGGCGGAGCGGGCGCGTCTTCCCGTTTCCTCCCGGCGTCCATCTGGGCGGTGGCCACATCGGGCCGGACCAGTCGCCCATGGCTGCTCAACGTAGACGGTGCTGCTCCTTGGTAGCGCAGGTTGAGGTAACGCCCCTCTCCATCCAGCCCCTCGGCATAGGCGAAGTCCTCGTTGGTCAACAGGCCCAAGGCCGTGCTGATCGAGCCCACCAAGACAGCTCGGTCCTGGAGCCGGGGCATGTAGAGGTAGGTGGTGAGATGGTCCCACAGCTCGGTTGGACTGACGTCGACCGCCGTCGGCCAATAGTATGCGCGCAGCACGTCCTGAGCCAAGAGGGCCGGGGCGTATTCTTCGTAGAGGGCCTGCAAGGCGACGGCGCGTTTACTCGCGCGCATGTAGAGGCTATCCGTGCCCGTCAGCCGATGGGCGGGCCACGTCACGCCGGCCGCCGGATCCACCTGCGTGGGGATCAGGAGGCAGGCGAACGTCTCGCCGAGACGGTCCTGGAGGATGCGCCCGGCTTGGTCACGTTGCGTGCTGACCTGTCGCCGTTGAAAGGGGGTGAGATCCAGCGCTTCCGCGTCCTGGTCCAGCGAGTCCCAGGCGAGAAACGTCGCGCCAACGGCCCGGAGATCATTCACCCGCGCGGCGTCCGCCGCCAGGAAGAGCAGGGTGTTCCGCCGGTAGCGCGGGGCCGTGCCCCGCTGCGCCAGCACGTCGCGGGCCCAGCGGATCGCGGGCGAGTCGTCGGCATGGAGGATGTGCGGGTGCTCGGGCGGGATGACCACCAGACGGACCGCCTCCTCGTCGGGCACCTCCCCACTCGTCTCCGGGAACACGTGCACGGCCGCAAAGGCCCCTCGACTCTGGCGCGCCCCCTGGAGGCGGCGCTGCACCTCCGCCCAGATACGGAAGGGCTCCCGGTCCCACTGGGCGGCGCGGTCCTGGGCTAAGCTCGTCACGCTGGGCTGGGTGGAAAACCAGTACCGCTCGCCATCCCGAAACAGGTGGACGGCGCGTTCGCTCAGGTACCGCAGCGCGTCATCGAAGACGCCCGCATTCTCCCCGGGCTGCACGCAGCCGAGGCGGATCGTGCGCGAATCGATGCCCGGCGTACTGGCCCGCACCAACGGCGCTGTGCCGAGGTAAATGGTGCGGCTCACCCGACGCGCGGCACTGAGGCGGCCAAAGCGGGGGCTCTCGTTATCCAGCTGCAAGGGCAAGGAATTCGGACCGTCGACATCACGCTCGATGGCGGTCGTCCATCGATCCTCGAGATAGCGGGTGAGTTCGGATTCCACTTCCGGACTGTCAATGGGCACCATGCTCGGGAGGATCATGAGGCTCTGGTCGCCCCGCTCCCAGAGGGCATGGACCACCATGGCCATGAGCCGCAACACGCCGCGCGTGCGCTGAAACCGGTCGACGGTCGACCAGGTGTTGTACAGCTGGTCGAAGAGGGACGGATGGATCGGATACGCCTGTTCCAGGCGCCGGAGGTACGCCTGCTCCCCCACGCCGGTCGGGTACTCCGCCGGGTGCTCCCGATAGAGCCCGGAGAACTGTTGCAAGACCAGATCGCGGGCCTGGAAGTGCTCCGCATCGGCCAGCGGCAGGAAGAGACGGCGGCGCACGATTTCGTAGCCCTCTTCGGTGCTGGCGGGCGTCCAGGGTACTTCGACCCGGGACAAGATATTCTTGAGCCCGGCGAGCGCCGCCCGCTCGCCTTCCCCGCCGATTTCGATATCGGACGCAGGCACACTCACCACCAGGAGCGTGCGATCCGTTTGGGTGACCGCTTCGGTCAGGGCCTGCGTGAAAGTCAACGCGCTCTCGTAGCTACCGCCGGGAAGGCCTGTCCGCTGATACAACTGGCGCACGTACGCGACGAATTCATCGATGAGAATGAGACACGGACTGTACGTGGCGAAGAGGGCACGCAGGACATCCGATCCCGGGCTCGTGCCCGACCGGTCGGCATCCGCGACGCGGGCGTAAGCCTCGGCACCCCCGAGCTGCCAGGCTAGCTCCCCCCACAACGTGGCGACCGTGGTCCCGTCCGGCTTGACGGACGCTTGCCCCGGAGCCAGCGCGGTGCCCACGAGGACCGCGCGATGCGCCGGGGTGGGTAGATCGACCCCCGCCCGACGCACTAACTCTTCGACCCCGGGTAGCTGTCCGGCACGCACGCCACTACAGAGGTGATAGAGGGCCAACAACGCGTGCGTCTTCCCGCCCCCGAAGTTCGTCTGCAACTCGACCACGGGATCACCACCCGTACCCCCCAGTCGCTGGAGGGCCTTGGTCGCGAGCGTCATCAGACCCTCAGTGAGGTACGTGCGCTGAAAGAACTCCCGGGGATCCCCGTACTCCGGGGAGGCGGTGCCCTCCATGACGGGCCGGAGATCGGCGGCGAATTCCGCCTGTTGATAGCGGCCGGAGGACACATCGGGATGGGGGGTAATGACCTCGCGCCAGGGGCGGAGTCCGCCTTGTGGCGTCCCTTCGGTCGGTCGGACGGCCTGCCGGCGTACCTGTTGCCGGGTCTGCTCGTCAATGTGCGTGCGCAAGAGCTCGCGATGCATGCCTTCGATGTCTGTCCCTTGAGGCGCGTGGATGGCACCCAGCAGGCGCGCCATGGTGTCGAGGGCGCGAATGGTGTCAGGGGTGGTGAGCGCCTGCTGGTGGGCCCACCGGTTGCGGACATCCCGTAACTCACCCACGTAGTTGCGCTCCGCTGGGCCCAACGTTCGG
>JBMFXK010000266.1:0-4618 GCA_049964315.1 Clostridia bacterium
GCTCCCACGTCCAACACGTGCAGGCCTTGTTTGAGATCGAGAGCACGCAGCGCGGCATGATGCCAGGCGTTGATGCCGGCCGCCGACAGCACCGCGCTCCAGCGATCGTAGCGGGCGGCAATCGGGTCGAAGAGCTCAGGCGTACGCTCCATAAGAATCCGTCCTGTCGAGAAATTGCGGCCGGATGCGGTTCCATCCCACACTCAGTGTCACCGCTGACGACCGTTGGGAGCTACGGCCGTGCGGCCGTGCCGGCAGGCCCGGTGGTCTCGACTTTGACGGTCCGCCGGATTGGCTCCCGGCGGCCGGACAGTTATGGCGCGACGGGAGCGGAAGCGCCGTTGGCGACGGCCTCGTGCGGCCTTGCAAACGGAGCCGTCAAGGTGACCCGGGTGCCCTGACCTGGTGCGCTGTCGAAGGTGACCTGTCCTCCGAGCCGCTCGGCGCGTTCGCGCAGGTGCACCAGACCGAAGTGGCCGGTGCGCTGGGCGGCGGCCACGTCGAATCCCTGCCCGTCGTCGGTCACCACCAGGAAGAAGTGATCGTGGCCTCCGTGCCAGGTGACATCGATGTGGGCGGCTCCGGAATGCCTGAGCGCGTTGCTCACCGCCTCGCGCGCCCATCCCAGCACCTGGTCTGCCTGATCGGGGTCGAGCCGTCGGTAGTGGGCATCGGCCGACTGCAGGCGTACAACGTCAGACGCTGACAGATCGTCGATCATCGCCTGGAGTGCCCGCAGCAGGTCAGGCTCGCGCTGGCGGAGGTTCTGGACCGTGCCGCGGATGGATTGGATGATGCCGGTCAGGCGGTCCGCCACGTCCTCCAGCACCGTGTGCACGTCCACCTTCGCCAGGTCGCGCGCCATCAGCGTGTCAAGGCCGAGGATAACGCCGTACACCGCCTGCAGGGTCCCGTCGTGGAGGTCCATGCTGATGCGCTGGCGCTCTTCCGCCAGAATGGCACCCTGCAGCTCCTGGGTCAGGCGCGCGGTATGGATGAGGACCGCCGCGTGCCGGGCCAAAAAGCCCAGGAGCTCCTCGTCGTCGCGGGTGAAGGCGCCGTCCCGATGGTTGGTGCAGTACAGATGTCCCACCACGCTGTCTTGAAACAGCATGGGCATGCCCAGAAAGCTTTCCATGGCCGGATGGCCGGCGGGCCAGCCGCTGGAGGAGGGGTGGGCCTGGATGCTGGGCACCCGCAATGGGCGCCGCGTGTGGATGACCTCACCCAGAAGACCCCTTCCATGAGGCAGGGACCCAATCTGGCGGCGCTGCTCTTCCGTGAGACCGACGGTGATGAAGGCCGCGATCCGTTCGCGGGCGTCCAGCACCGCCATCGCGGCATACTTCGCGTGCGTGATGTGCCGCGCGAGCTCCGTCACGGCCGGCAGCATCTCATCCACGGAAGGCAGGCTGGCCAGCTCGGTCAATCGGCGCAGCAATTCCTTCAGGCGCCCGCGAAACTCCTGGTCGTTCTTCAGCTCGAGCTGAAGGCTCAAGGTGGAACGCAGATCCTTCAAGACACTGTCGGCGATACCACCGTCCACCCAGAAGCCGCCCCGCACCACCGTTTCGAGCGCGGCGATAAAGGTTGGCGGCGTGGTGGGGACAAGAATGACGCCGGTGATGCCGGCGTCCAGTGCCTCCATGACCGGGGAGGATGCTTCGGAGGATGTGGCCAAGAGGAGGCGCACGGACGGAAGACGCTGCCGGATCTCGTCGCGAAGCCGGTCCCTCTCCTCCATGTCACGCGCCGGTCCCAGGACCACGGCATCCACCGCCGCCTGCTGGAGGGCCACGAAGGCCTGCTGAGCGGGGCCGCTGTAAACGATGTCAATCATGTCCGGCGCGGGGAGTCCTGCCCTCAGTCCACCCCCCAGCACACTGACGTCATCGGCCACGATCGCGATCCGAAGCCGTGCGCCCATGAACTCCTCCCGGTACCCCGATTACGCTTCTCCCTAAGCTTAGGCTAATCTTACCAAGGCGCCAATCCTCGGGAATCACTTTCGGATTCTGTATACCCTACGCGGTCGCCGTCACGGGCCGCACCCCTGTCATCCGGCTTCGATCAAGGGACCCCAGACACCCCACAACCGAAGCGAACGGACGCAGCATCCGCTCGGAAAGCCGAAGAGGCAGTGCAGGCAGTGAGTCAGCGGGGGATGTGGTTCATCATCGGGCTCATGGTCCCCGTTCTTGGGGGACGTCGCCGACCAGCGGCTTAGCGCACGGAAGACTGGCGGGAGCCCATCCGGCTCGAGGAGCCAGGCTCCCGATCCCGCCCCTCGAACCTCAAACGGGGTTCAGAGCGTATTGGCCCGGCCCCTTTACCTCCGTGGGCTCTACGAACTAGCCTACGCTCGGCGGGTGCACCACGATCACGGGGACCGACGACAGACGGATGACCATGTCGGTCACGCTGCCCATCACAAGGCGGTTGAGTCCCCCGCGACCGTGCGTGGACATGGCGATCAGGGTGGCCTCGTGATCGGTGACGGCGTTCAAAAGGGCGCTGGGCAAGGCGCCCTGACGGGCGTCGATGGTGACACGAGAGCGGTCGACCGCCATCTTCTCCCGCACGCGGCTCAGGTACTCGTGGGCCTCCTGCTCAGCGGCCTTGCCGGTCTCGACAATCTCGTCCCACGGCTCCACCGGACCCCAGGCGCTGGCAGCCATCGCCCAGCCTGTGGGGTATGGCGGCGACACTCGGACCAAAACCCATTCGGCTCCCAGTGCCTCTCCGATCTCGAGCGCCGTGGGCATGACAGTTTCTGCCAGGGGTGACCCATCTAGCGGAACCAAGATCCGATGCATGGCCGCTCCTCCTCACTCGTTGCCAAATGGGCGCGCAGAAAAGCCTCGGTGCCTCATTTCCGTCCCTGAGGCACCGAGGCGGCGACGCACTCGCGCCGTTCTGTCGTCGGAAACCGTCGAGCCTTTTCTACACCGGTGCGACCCCGAAATGTCGTGGAGGGGGGACCGTTGCGTTCGATCTCTCTCCAGCCGTAAGCGGCGCCTTTGGATCTCTCCGGTACGTCCACTGTCACGGCCCCCCGGCTCCACGGACCGGTGCAACTTGACGGCTTCCGAGTCTCTGACACCCGGCGACTGCCCAAGTGCCGCCTGATGTCGATTCAAGAGTAGCAAGCGGGATTTCGGCTCCATACGGCAGGATGGCCCAGATTCACCGGGTCCGTTGGTCGCGGGCGCGGACGGCCGATGGATCTCGCGCACCGGGCGCGCGCATCACCGCCGCCGGCGGACCGGCGCCTAAAACTCGATGAGAGGCTTCAACACCCCGTCCAGCTTGCCGTCCATGATCCGGAAGGCCTCGTCTGCCCTGCGGAACGGGAAGCGATGAGTCGTCATCAGCGTCGGGTCCACGCGGCCGCCCTCGACCAGGGCCAGCAGGCGGGAGAGGCGAAGCCGGCCTCCCGGGCTCAACACCGTCCGGATGGTTTTCTGAGCCATGCCGGCACCCCAGGCCATGCGCGGGATATGCACAAATTCCCCCTCTCCGTGATAGCCGATGTTGCTGATGCACCCCCCGGGTTTCGTCACCTCGATGGCCTGCTGGAAGGTCGTGTCGGAGCCCAGCGCCTCGATCGCACTGTCCACGCCCTCGCCATTCGTGAGGTCGAGAATCCGGTCGATGACGTCCACCTTCGTGTAGTCGACGACTTCGTCCGCCCCGTACTGCCTCGCGAGCGCCTGGCGGGCCGGAACTGATTCGACCGCAATGATGTACGACGCTCCCTGCAGGCGGGCTCCGACCGTCGCCATGAGGCCGACGGGGCCCTGAGCGAACACCGCCACGGTCCCGCCCATGGGAATGTTGGCACCCTCCGCGCCCGCCAGGCCCGTCGACAGCATGTCGGCCACGTACACCGCAGCGTCGTCCGCCACGCCGTCTGGAATCTTGGCCAGATTGGCGTCTGCCTCGTTCACGTGGAAATACTCGGCGAAGACGCCGTCCTTGATATTGGAGAACTTCCAGCCGCCGAGCGCCTGGTTGGATTGCGGGGGGGCTCCCTGCTGGGCAGCGAGCGATCCCCAGTCGGGTGTGATGGCGCCGACCACCACGCGGTCGCCGGGTCTGAACAGGCGGACCATCGCGCCGACTTTATATACAACGCCGACGGCCTCGTGGCCGAGCGTGAGGTTGTTGCGCGGACCGATGGCACCCCGGACCGTGTGGCTGTCGGACGTGCAGATAAGGGCCGCGGTGGTTTTCACGATGGCGTCGAGCGGGCCGCAATCGGGAATGGGCTTGTCCATGAACCCGACCGAACCGATCCCCTTCATCACGAACGTGCGCATAAATTTCCTCCCATCTGGAGGGAAGACGCTTGGGAATATCCCCTCCAGCTTCCACGCTAACGAGGCAGCGCCGTGGTTCCCACGGCCCCTGGATCTCGTGCGTGTGCCCAACTGACCCAAGTCTCCGCGTCCATCCGGTGGCGCGTTGCCCGGCATGGAATCCGCCCTGCATCACCCGGCGAGTCCGTACGGCCCTGTCGTGGAAACGCCTGCACCCGCCGTTCAGGTGGGCCGCCGACTGGTCCCACGAAGTACAGGGCAACAACCGCGCGCAAAGCCTGCCGGCTAGCGCCTGG
>JBMFXK010000267.1:0-4544 GCA_049964315.1 Clostridia bacterium
GGGTGTCACCACGTCGATGCCGGCGACATCCAACCCCACCGCCTGAGCCGCCCGCACCGCGTCCTCCTGCAGGTCAGGCCCCACCTCGTCCGTGACGTCGCGGGAGGAGGCGCCGCCGGACAGATTGGAAATGCGCCGGAGGCGTACCCTCTGGGCCCGTTCCGGTACGCTTGCGAGGGTGAGTCCCTGGGCGCGAAGTTCCGCCCCGACCTCCGCATCCACTTCGACTCGACTCATGGGAAAGGCATGTCCGCTGCCACGGCGGGGATCTTGGTTCAGACGCCCGATCAGCTCCTCCACGGTCAGCACGCCATCGCCGACCACGGACGGCGGAATCCGTTCCGAGGCAGCGACCATGCGGCTGCCCACGACCAGCAGGCGGAGACCCCGGCCCTCAAGATGCCGTTCCACCAGCACCGGCAGACCTCCCTGCCGTGCGGCGGCAAAAGCCTCCTCAATGTCCGCGGGGTCTTGCAGATTCACCCTCACCCCGCTCCCGTGATTGCCCGCCACCGGCTTTACCGCCACGGGCACCCCCCAGTCACTCTGTGCCACGCAGGCCTCGGCCGGCGTATTGACCAGCCGGCCGTCCGGCACCGGCAGGCCGGCCGCCGCCAGCACTTCTTTGGTAGCCATCTTGTCCTGAGCCAGATCCACGGCCACGGCCGGCGTCATGGCGGTCATGGTGGCGCGGATCCGTACCTGGCGGGCACCCTGCCCAAGCCGGACCAGGCTGTCGCCGTCCAACCGCGCGACGGGAATGTCACGGGCCCGCGCGGCCGCAACGATTGCCCGCGTGCTGGGTCCGAGGCGGTGCACGGCAAGGCGGTCGCGCAAGGTGTGCCAGTCGGGCCATGGCCAGTCGGGGTTGCGGTGCAGTTCCTCCACCGCCCGCAGGGCTTCGTTCAACGCCAGGATGGACCCTGCCCGGCTCTCACCTTCAAACACTACCAGGACGACCGTCGGCGTCTGGTAGCGGGTCTTGCCGTAAAACACGTCTTCCCCGGCGATGGCCAGAAGCTCGAGGGCCACATGCTCCACCACGTGCCCGAGATAGGTCCCGCCGCGCAGGCGCGTGACGAATCCTCCTGGCCGCCCGATCCCGCAGTGGTGTCCGGACAGGCCAGGAAGCCGTTCCAGCAGGACCCTTTGCAGGTCCGGCACCGCATCCGTGCGGACCTGAGCCAGATCTTCCAGGTCGACTTCCGATTCCAGAACGGGTCTTAGACAGTGAACGTTCGGACCTTCGAAGTATCGGTAGGATAAGAGCTTCACAGAGACTCGGCTCCTCGCTGTCCGGCTGCCACCGGCTCTCGCTGTCGCGCGGGTCTTCGCCGATCCCAGTCAAAGGCAAATCCTTCCGGGAGCACGTGTAGCACGACCCCGGTTACGGCCAGCGCTTCTTCTGGTGACGACTCGGACGCGTTCGTCTCCACAATCTGACGCCCGTCCAGGACCGTCACGGTGCGTGTGCCCACCACCCGAAAGGTATGCGCGGCGAAGTCCACCTCAATGGCGGTGTTCTCGTCAATCCCCACCCCGAGCACCTCCGGATTCTGCGCCAGCGCGGCCAGCAGACGTCCGATCCGTCCGCGTTGGGAAAAGTGCTGATCTACCACGGCTCCGGACCAGAAACCCATCCCCCTGGCCAGGTGAACGGTGTTGAGCGTCGGAGCCTCCTCGGCGTCCCCCTCCACGATCATCGTGTCGGTCATCATCGACGCGCCCGCGCTGGTCCCCGCCACCAGAAGCCCCTCCTGGTGGCGCTCAAGGAGTCGGTGATGGAAAGTGGTGCCACCAAGTGCACTGGTGATGCGCAGCTGGTCGCCGCCTGTAAAGAACACGGCCGAGAGATCGTCGAGAGCCCCCAACACGCCTTTATCGTCAGCTTCCAGACGGTTGGTCAGATTGATGCCGCGCACCTCCCGGGCACCGAGGCGGGTGAAGACCTCACGGTAGCGGACAAGCGCCGCATTTCCGGCCTCTGATGCGGTGGGCAGGACGCCGATGGCCGCGTTGGGCCCACCCGCCGCTTCCACCACCCGGGCGAGGATGCGGGCATGTCCTTCTTTGTCTTCCCCGCCGCCAATGATGATGAGGGGCCCCCGATGATCTCCCACTATCGCCTCCGACAAAAGAAAACCGCGCGGACTTGGCTTCCGCGCGATATTGTCGGTTTTCTACAGAGGGGTTATGCGACCGTCAGCTGGCTGATTCCGGGAGGATGAGCTCAACCGTCTCCGTGAGAACGTCCGCGTAGCTGTAGGACACTCGTCGCTCGGAGATACTTCCTTCCTCTATGCGCACCACAAAAATATGAGGGTACGTCTTTTCCAGCACGCCCTCTTTTTCGTCAATTTTCTTGCGACCTTTGTTGGCTTTGACGCGGATTTTTTCCCCAACGTGTCCGTCTAGTTCCCGGCGAATATCATCCAGAACGCTCTTGGCGGCCAACCACGATCACATCCTTCCTGTCGTGAAGGAACTGACTTTACGTTAACACGGCTGGGGCGCCGGGTCAAGAGCGGCCGATTATTTTACCAACGGCCTCGCGACTCGGTCAAGGGGTTTTTCGGCGATATCTCGCTATTTTGTGAACTTATCCGCGACCGACGAGGCGCCGAAGGATTCTGGCTTGATACGGGCCCGATAGCCCGATCCGGTCACCATCCCCACGATCTCGCGGATGAGGGCGCGCGTCTCCCCCTGCTGCCCCACGTCCACGTGGATCTCGACGTCGAGGTCGGCCACATTGGACGCCTCCAGCAGCTCGGTCAGGCGGGCAGCCACCTGCAGGGACAGGGACGTCTCAAACAGCACCTTCTGCCGCAGGCTGCGGATAGCGCGGTGTCGGGACCGGCTGAAGTAATAGCGGCCGCCTTTACCCATGCGGTGAATCACGACGGCGGTGACAAAATACGTTTCGTGGCGGGTGTGAGAGTCGGAACCGACAATAAGCTGGTAGGCCCGGTCCGGGTCCTCCTGCACGTAGGCCAGGATGGACCAGAACATCTCGTCGATGCTGAGACGGCCCTCGCTGGGGCTCTCAAACCAGTTCGCGTCTGTCGGCATCGGGGCCCTCCCTTAGCCAGAGTGCCGAGAGATCCCGCCACTGGTCAAGCGACAGCCGTTCCGCGCGGATGCCCGGGTCGATCTGGAGCCCTTCCAAGCGGCGTCTCCACCATTCCGCTCCGCGTCCGGTGGCCGCGAGCGCCCTGACGAGCGTCTTACGGCGCTGCCCGAAGCCGGCCCGAACCAGAGCCCGCAGCGCCAGCCGATCCGGCACCACGGGATTGGGCCGCCGCACAATCTCGACCACCGATGAGCTCACTTCGGGGGGCGGGTCAAACGCGGTTGGCGGCACCTCCAAAAGGCGGCGTGCCGTAGCGACGTTCTGCAGGAGCACCGTCGGCGCACCGGCTTTCTCGCTGCCCACTGGCGCGGAAAGCCGCTCCGCCACCTCGGCCTGACACATAATGACGGCGCGGTCCCAGGAGTAGTCATCCTCCCAAAGCCTGGCTACGAGCGGACCGGTCACGTAGTACGGCAGATTGCCCACCACGGTGAAGGGGCCGGGGCCAAATGCTTCCGACACCAGGGCGCCCCAGTCCGCGCGCACCGCGTCCGCTTCGACCACCTGGAGGGCTGGCGTCTGGTAGAGGGCGTTGAGGAAGCGGACCAGCTCGGGGTCGATCTCGATCGCCACCAGCCGCGCGCCATGAGCCAGCAAAGGGCCGGTCAGCACGCCGCTCCCGGGTCCGATTTCGAGCAAGGGCCACGACGATCCGGGGTGGATGGACGCCACGATCGCGTCCACCACCCCGGAATCCATGAGAAAGTGTTGACCCCAGTGCTTCTTGGCGGCAAAGCGCAGAGGTTTCGGACGGAACCCGTCGCCGGTCCTCTCTTCGGTATCCATCCTTCTCAGGATACCCGTTTGGAAGCGGATGTCAGCGGACGACGAACACCTGCACCGTCCGGACACCCCAATCAAGCGCCTGCGTTTGCGAGTCAAAGCAGAGATCAATCCGGTCGCCGATAATGGCGGCGCCCGTATCCTCTGCCGTGGCGAATCCGTAGCCCGGGATGTACAGCCGGGTCCCGAGCGGGATGACATTCGGGTCAACGGCTACGACCCCATACTGAGCCCGCGTCCCGATAGCGGTGTACCCGCTCGACCAGGTCGGATCCGGCCAGTACGCGGTGGCGACCACGTTAATCTCACGGATGAACTGGATCACTTGGCCGCCCCGGCTCACGGTGTTATCCGTCCCCACCGCGACCAGCTCGTCCACGGGAGGCTCCACCAGCCGATCCGCCGTCAGGGTCGTGCGGATGGCCTTTCCATCCTGCATCAGGACCGTAAGCGTCTCCGCGCGTTTGCCGTCCCGACCGTTGCTAAGAATTGACCGGTTGCCGACATACATGTTGGCATCCGGTTGGTACACGGTGGAAAATGGAACCGTGCTGGTGAGTTCTCGTGTAACGTACCAGCGATGGAACACGTTGATAATCGTGGGACGCCGGATCAGGGCGTCAAGCCC
>JBMFXK010000268.1:0-4533 GCA_049964315.1 Clostridia bacterium
GAAGATCCTGGAGGCGGCAGATCTGGCTCTCGGCGAGGTGGCGCCATGAGTGGCCGCTACCCGGAGCTGCGCGGCCGCCGCGTGGTGATTACGGGCGGCGCCAGCGGCATCGGCCGCGCGACCGTGGACCGGTTCCTCGCTGAAGGGGCCCGGGTCGGGGTGCTGGATCGGGATGCAGCCGGGCTCGAGGTCCTGGAGCGGGAGCATGCGGGCGTCGTGTCAGCCGCGGCGGACGTGGCCGATGCCGAAGCCGTGGAAGCGGCGTTCGAGGCGTTCGACCGGACATTGGGGGGCGTCGACGTCTTGGTTGCCAACGCCGGCATCAGCATCCGCCACGCGTTCGCCGACATAACGCCGGAAGAGTGGCGAAGGGTCATGGCCGTCAATCTGGACGGGGTGTTTCATGTGAGCCGGTCCGCCTTCCAGCGCATGCAGCGGCAGGGCTCAGGCCTCATCCTGATGACCGCGTCCACCAATGGCTTTCGCGGGCATCCGTTCTACGCCGACTACAACGCGTCCAAGGCAGGCGTGATCCAGCTCATGCGCACGGTGGCGGCCGAGGGTGCACCCGCCATCCGGGCCAACGCGGTGTGTCCCGGGTACGTCCTGACCCCGATGCAGCGGCGGGAGTACACGGACGCCATGCTGGCGGACGTCAACCGCTCGCTACCGCTCGGCCGTCACGCGGAGCCCGAGGAGGTGGCGGCGCTGTTTTGCTTTCTGGCCTCAGACGACGCCCGCTACCTCACGGGCCAGTGCTTCACCATCGATGGGGGTGAGACGATTTGAGCACGGACATGATGCCGTCACTCGCCGGACGCGTCGCCGTCATAACCGGGGCGGCGGGCGGCATCGGTGCGGAGACGGCGCGGCTTCTCCATCGCGCCGGGGCACGAGTCGCGCTCGCAGACCTCTCCGGAAGCGAAGCGGCGGCCATGGCGCTTGACCCCACCGGCCAGGAGGCGTTTGGCATGGACGTCGACGTCACCCGCGCCGATGCGGTGGAACAGTTCGCGGCGTCGGTGGAGAGCCGGTTTGGACGCATCGACGTGCTGTTCAACAATGCCGGCGTGATCCGCCGCAAGACGGTGGTGGACCTGGAAGAGAGCGAGTGGGACTGGGTGATGAGCGTGAACGTGAAGGCGGTATACCTCATGTCGCGCGCCGTTATCCCGCGAATGAAGCGGGTGGGGGCCGGCAGCATCGTGAACACCGGCTCGGGCTGGGGCCTCGTGGGCGGTCCCCGGGCAGCGGCCTACTGCGCCTCCAAGGCGGCGGTGGTGAACCTGACGCGGGCCATGGCCATTGATCATGGGCCTGACGGCATCCGGGTCAATGTCGTCTGCCCCGGCGACACCAACACGTCGATGCTGCGGCAGGAGGCCGGCGAGGTGGGGGAGGCGCTTGACGCCTTTCTGGCCGGGGCCGCCGACCGGCCGCTCCAGCGGCTCGGACAGCCGATAGACATTGCCCGGGCGGTGCTGTACCTCGCGAGTGACTGGGCCTCATGGGTTACAGGCTCCGTCCTGGTGGTGGACGGGGGCGGCCTCGCGGGTTAGGCCGCCAGGCTGGACCGCGCGAGGCCGTGGGTCAAAAACAAAACACGAAGGGAGCGGGCCACCGCTCCCTTCGGCTGCGACGCTATTTCGGCATGTACTTGGCGAAGTCCAGGATGTGGCCCCAGCCCGACAGGTAGCCGGTGTAAAGCCAGAGGATTGCCGCCAGCCCCAGGATGATCGACGTAATAATCGTCAGGGTCTTGTTCTCGTGCCACTGCAGGGTGGGCAGCACCAGCATGCCGCCAACGCCGGTCAGCAGGAAGCCCATGAGGGCGGCAGTCGGGTTGGAGCCGAGGTGCAGGTCGTAGATGCGGATGCCGATCACGACTGCGTAGATGGCGCCGAAGAAGCCGTAGATGGCGGGAATCAATGGTTCCCATTCGAATGTGAGCGTGACCGCGGCCGCGATGAACAGGATGCTGAAGAAGAGCCCCGGCTCGCCGTAGGCGACGTTGAACCCGCCCGGCAGTGGCCAGGTCAGCGTCATGGGCAACGAGGTGAGCAGCCCGAGCAACCCGACCGCGAAGAATCCCGCCGCCCAGCTGCGGCGACTCTCCTTGGGGGGCTTGACGTACAGATAGTGTGCCAGGAGGGCCAGGCCGGCTCCCAGGTTCACCAGCATCACGCCCAGGTAATCGATGAACATCGCGGACACGTCCCTTCATCAAAAAACGATTGCGGACCCGACTCGAACGTCAATCTCGGTTCTGGTCGGTACGGCCGGCGCCGGTGTGCGCGCCATCCGTCTTCGCCATTCACGCTATCAGTCAGGCTTCAGCGTCCCTACGGGCGGTCGGACCTTCTTTGGCGCTCTACACTGGCGGTCGAACGAGGGCCGATTGGCCCAAAAACTGGTCGGACAAGGGCGATCAGCGCACCTCCCTGCGGCCATGCCGCACAGGCGATGCCCGTGACGGCACTGGCCGCGGCACGCGGAGCGCGGCGTGCGGCCGTTCCCGGGAACCGGTCAGCAGCAGCGCGGCCACCGCCAGCGCGGCTCCGAGTGCCGTGTTGCCAAGCCGCGCCACCAGTAGAGGCCACAGCGGCGCATGCACCTGGCCCTCAATGACGACCAGGGCGAGCGTCGTGATGAAGATGACGGAGAGGGCGTAGTTCCTGACCACCACCAGGAGGAGCAGGAACTGGAGCACCAGCATGAGCGCCACGGTGACGGCGACGCCAAAATGAAGCACCAGCAGGCTCCCGGCCAGGAACAGGCCGAGGGCGGTTCCTACCACCCGTTCCACGGCCCGGTCCATCATCACCCCCGGAGTGGGGCCCTGCAGGATGGCGCCCACCGTCAGCGGAACCCAGTACGGGTGGGCCTCTCCAAGCAGCAGGGCAAGGGCTGTGGCGAGAGTGACGGCGACGCCGGTGCGGATGGCCGCCGTCCGCGCCGCTGACCCGGCCCGGAAGGCACTCTTGATGCGGAACCGGCGATCGTCAAAGACCTTCAGCCATCCCCCGTCGTCCCGGAGCTGGAGTCGGACCGGCGCGGTGGAGCGGAATCGCGCGGGCCGGGCGGCCGCCAGGCTTCGGGCATCGCCGTCACGAAGCTGCGCGGCCACGAGGCGCAGGTGCGCCGCGAGGGCGCGATGGCGTTTGTCGTCGCGCGACAGGACACGGTACACCCGGGCTGCGCGAAGGAGCCACCGGCGGGCTATTGGCGAGCGGAAACAACCCGCCCGCCACATGCGCACCGCCGCCGTCAGCGTCGCCCGGCTCCTTTGGTGCGGGTTCCCGGTGCCTTCCCGGTCCGCGTCCTGGCTGAGGTCTTGGAAGAGCGTGGACAGCAAAAGCTGTTCCGGACGCCCCGGATGCACAGTCGCTCCCACCATGCCGACCACCCAGGCAATGGCGGCGCCGACCGCCGCCCACGCCGTGCGCAGGAGCGTCAGGTCCGGATGGATGGGGAGGGCCGCACCCAGCACCGCAATCAGGATGAACATGAGACTGCCCGGCAGCGGCACATCAAACGCCACCGTCACGAAGGTGGCGAGGCCACTCACCAGTCCGAGACCGACGGTGAGCGCGAAGGGGCTTGACGCGGTGGCCGACCCGACAGCCAGGCTGGCCACCAGGCCGAGACCGACGGCCGCCAGGACCCGGGCCCGGATCCGGTAGGGAACGCCGGTGACATACATCGACGTGAACGCGCCGAAGAACGCCCAGACGCCATACTCTAAGTGGCCGAAGGCCAGCCCCAGCGCCACGGCCAGCAGGGTTGCGGCCGGAGCGCCAAGCGCCTTCCGCCACGGGAGCGGGTTCGACTTCAAACGAAACGCGGCCCCGAGCCCCTGGTTACTGCCGGGCGCCTTCACATGGGTGGATTCCATGACGCCTCCCCGACCGGAACTGCCTCTACCTTGTGCAGTTCCGGCGGGAAGTTTGTATGCGCGGCGTCAGAGCAGCAGATGGGCCAGGAACGCGGTGACGAGACCCATGACGGCCACCCAGGCGGCCAGTTCCAGCAGCAGGCGCTTCGGCACCGCCTGGCTCAGCATCGCCATGGACGGCAGGCTGATGGCGGGCAGTGTAATCATGAGCGCGCCGGCCCCGCCCAGCCCCAGACCATAGGAGAGGAGCGACTGGACGAGAGGGATCTCTCCCGCTGTGGGAATCACGAACAGGGTGCCGGCTAGGGCGAGCCCGACGACCAGAAGCAGGTTGTGGCCAAGCGCGGGACTCATGGCCGGGAACAGCCACGCGCGCACAGCTCCCAGGATGCCGACGATGACGACATACTCGGGCAGCAGCCCGACGCTAAGGCGCCCCAGCGCCGCCAGGAAGCGTCCGAAGCTCGGCCCTTCCGTGTCCTCGGTGTCCTGCGTGGCGTCCGCCACGGCCCTCGCCATCGTGGCGGGGACCGGCGCGTGGCCCAGACGCTGCCCCAGATAGACGCCGCCGGCCACCAGCACGAGGCCCACCGCGATGCGCAGAAGAGCCCAGTTCCAGCCGAGCACGAATCCCATGA
>JBMFXK010000269.1:0-4489 GCA_049964315.1 Clostridia bacterium
GTCCACCTGGAGGGAGCCAGGCGATGTCTGACGGCGGGTATACATTCCGATCCGAACCGGTGGTATTTCGACCGAGTCCTTACCTCATTCGGCACGCGAACCTGACGCGGTTCATGGCGGCCTGGGATGTGCAGAGCCTGGATGTTCTTCGCAGACGCGCCGCCGACAACCCGGAATGGTTCTGGGACGCCGTGGTCAAGGACCTGGGCTGGCATTTTGACACGCCGTATGAGCGGGTGCTGGACGTCTCCGACGGCGTCGAGTTTCCGCAGTGGTTTGTCGGCGGCACGACCAATCTCAGCAGCACGCTCTTGGATCGGCATGCCGACGGATCGGAGCGCAACCGGCTCGCCCTCATCTGGGAGGGGGAAGACGGCGCCGTCACCAAGCTCAGCTACCGCGAACTGTATGTCGAGGCCAACCGGATGGCGCATGCGCTGCAGGCGCTGGGTGTAAGTCAGGGTGACGTGGTCGGGCTGTACCTGCCGATGATTCCGGAGGCGGTCATCGCCACCTACGCCGTCGCGAAGCTCGGCGCCCTCTACGTCCCGATGTTTTCCGGTTACGGCGCGGAGGCGGTGCGGACGCGGCTCGTCGACTCGGGTGCCAAAGTGCTGATCACGGCGGATGGATACTGGCGGCGCGGCCGGCAGGTGGCCATGAAGCAGGTGGCTGATGAGGCAAGCCGTGGAGCTCCCGGCGTCCAAACCCTGGTGGTGGTGCGCCGGCTGGGCACGTCCGTGGCCATGGATCCCGCCCGGGATGTCTACTGGCACGACATCCGCCAGCAGGCGGGCGAATCTCCCCTGACGCGCACCGTCCCCAGCAACCATCCCTTTCTCATCATGTACACCTCGGGCACCACCGGACGGCCCAAGGGTGCCGTCCACACCCACACCGGGTTTCCCCTGAAGGCGGCCCAGGACCTGGAGCATGCCTTTGACCTGAAGGCGGAGGACGTGCTGTTCTGGTTCACGGACATGGGCTGGATGATGGGGCCCTGGGCAGTGCTGGGCGGCATGGCGGCCGGCTCCACGGTGCTCATCTATGAGGGAAGCCCCGACTACCCGGCGCCTGACCGTCTGTGGCAGCTGGTGGACCGCCATGGTGTGAGCGTCCTGGGCATTGCGCCCACCGCGATTCGCGGGCTCATGGCGCACGGGGAGGAGCCCGTGCGGCGGCATGACCTGTCCAGTCTGCGCATTCTCGGCTCAAGCGGGGAGCCGTGGAATCCGGAGCCGTGGCAGTGGTTCTTCCGCGAGGTGGGCAAGGGCCGCTGTCCCATCGTGAACTACTCGGGAGGCACCGAAATCTCCGGCGGGATCCTGGCCGCCTTCGCCATCGAGCCGCAGAAGCCGTGTGCCTTCTCCGGTCCCATCCCCGGTATGGCCGCCGACATCTTCGGCGACGATGGGCAGCCGGTTCTGCCCGGAACGGTGGGTGAGCTGGTCCTCACGCGTCCCTGGCCGGGCATGGCGCAGGGGTTCTGGCAAGACCGCGAGCGCTATCTGGACACCTACTGGCGGCGCTGGAGCGGCACCTGGGTGCACGGCGACTGGGTGGTCCGGGACGAGGATGGCTTCTGGTACATCCTGGGACGGAGCGACGACACCATCAAGGTGGCGGGAAAGCGGCTCGGCCCGGCCGAGGCAGAATCGGCCGCCGGCTCGCATCCGCGCGTGCGGGAATCGGCCGCGATCGGGGTGCCGCATTCCGTCAAGGGTGAGGTCCTGGTAATCCTGGCGGTGGTGGAGGGAGACCAGGAGCTTGCCCTGGCCGAGGAGATTGCGGACTGCGTGGCGCGCGATCTTGGCAAAGCCCTGCGACCTGATCGGGTGGTGTTTGTGCCGGCGCTGCCCAAGACGCGCAACGGCAAGATTGTCCGCCGCGCGGCGCGGGCCGCGTATCTGGGCCAGGACCCGGGGGATCTCTCGGCCGTCGAAAATCCGGATGTCTTAGAGGCGATCCGGGCCAGCCGCAGCGCGTGAGCGGTCCTTACGCGGGAGGGCGTGCGTGAACGAGCGGGAGATGCCGCTCCTTGACCATCTGGAGGAGCTTCGAAGCCGCATCCTGAAGAGCCTCGCCGCACTGGCGGCGGCGTTCATTGTGGGATACCTGGTGGCGCGGCCGATGCTCCGCTACATCGAGTACGTCACCCAGGTGCATCAGCTTTACGTCTACGACGTGCCCGAGGCGTTCTTCGGCATCGTCAAGCTCTCGCTCATTGCGGGCTTCGTCCTCGCCTCCCCGGTCATCTTCTATCAGGTGGCGGCGTTCATTCTCCCGGGGCTGGTGGCGAGGGAACGCAGACTTCTGGCCATCGTGTTTGCGCCCGGGGTGCTCTTGTTTGCAGCCGGAATGGCAGCAGGGTTCTTCTGGATCGTGCCGCCCGTGCTGCACATCATGCTGTCGTTCGCGGGCCCCGGCATCCTGCCCCGGATCCGACTGTCCAGTCTGCTGTCGTTCGTGATCGGGCTCACGGTGCCGTTTGGCTTTGTGGCGGAGCTGCCGCTGGTGTCGGGCGTGCTGGCCAACCTCGGCCTGCTCCCCCCGCGCTGGTTTGAACGGCAGCGCCGGTACGCGGTGCTGCTGGCGTTCGTGGCGGCGGCGGTAATCACCCCGCCCAATACCGCACTGGCCATGCTGGCGGTGGGGGTCGCCATCTACGCCATCTACGAGCTCTCGGCCATCGTCGTGCGTCTGGCCTGGCGGCCGCGCCAGCCGGTGGAGCCGTCGTCCGACAGCGACGCCCCGTTCGATGCCTAGACGGGGTGGCTCGGCGGTAAACGCGCAGGACCCGCACGGCCGCTATTGCGGACACAGAGTTGGCGGCATCAGACTGGTTTCGTAGGCTCATGGTCAGGTGCCGCGTAGAATCCAGTCCTCGGCAGCCTGGCCATCAAATAGGCGGTTGCCAGACCCTGGCTTGGAATTCTAGACTCGAGAGTTGAAGGAGGGCGCGGCATGGGAATGGACCGGCTCCTGTTTACGTTGACGGTTGCGTTCGCGTTCCTCTGGTTCGGCATGAGCGTGTACGGCAAGCTCGCCCTGGTGATGCTGGGGCGGCCGACCGTGCGCTGGGATCATCCCGGCGAGCGTTTTCGCGGCTTTATCGTGAATGTGCTGGGACAACGCAAACTGTTCAAGGATCGGGCGCCGGGATTCATGCACTTTTTCATCTTTTGGGGCTTCATCATCCTCACCATCATCAGCATCGACTTCCTGATCCGGGGGCTGTTTCCCGGCACGTTGGAGTTTGTGGGTCCGGTGGCCAGTGTGCTCGCCACCCTGTCCGACCTCTTCACGGTGCTGGTGCTGGCCGGCATCGCCATGGCCGCGATTCGCCGCTGGGTCGTGCGCGTCAAGCGCCTCGAGCGCAACTTCGACGCGGCCCTGGTCTTGACCCTGATTGCCATCATCGTGCTGGCCGACTTCGGCATCGAAAGCTTCAGCCTGGCACTCAACCCGCACGCCTTCTATGCCCCGCTGGGCGGCGCCATGGCCGCGGCGCTGCGCGGCATGGGGCCGGCGGCGCTGCACAACGGGCTTATGGCGGTCACGTGGGTCAAACTCATCGATTTGATGAGCTTCCTGGTGTTCCTGCCGTATTCGAAGCACTTCCACATGGTGGCCGCCCCGGTGAACGTCTACCTGCGCGACCTGGGTCCGCGAGGCAGACTGCCGGCGCTCGACTTCGAGGATGAGACGGCGGAGAGTTTCGGCGCCGGGCAGGTCAGCGATCTCACCTGGCATGACCTGGTGGATGCCTATGCCTGCGTGCAGTGCGGCCGCTGCACCGCCCAGTGCCCGGCCAATCAGACCGGCAAGACGCTGTCGCCCAAAGACATTATCGTCAGCATCCGTCACCACCTGGAGGCGGTGGGTCCGATTCTGGAGAAGCCGGCCGGCATCCGCACCCCGGCCGAGGTGGAGGCGCTGGACGTGCCGCTCGCCGGCGGCGTGGTGAGTGAGGAAGAGCTGTGGGCCTGCACCACCTGCGGCGCCTGCGTCGAGGCTTGCCCGGTGTTTGATGAGCATGTGGTCAAGATCGTGGATATGCGCCGTCACCTGGTGCTCACCCAGGGCGAGATGCCGGCCGAGGCGCAGGGCTTTTTCCGCAATCTGGAGAACGCGGCCAACCCGTGGGGCCTCGGCAGCGACAAGCGCGAGAGTTTTGCGGCGGAGATGGGCGTGAAGGATCTGTCGCGCGGCGAAACCGCCGAGGTCCTGTACTGGATGGGCTGCATGGTGTCCTATGACGACCGGGCCCGGCGCGTCGCGCGGGCCACGCTGGCGCTCCTGCGGGAGGCGGGCGTCGACGTGGGCGTGATGGGCGCCGAGGAGAAGTGCACCGGAGATGCGGCGCGGCGTCTCGGCAACGAATACCTCTTTCAGAGCCTGGCTGCGGAGAACGTGGCCAACCTGAATGCGCACGGGGTGAAGACGGTCATCACGACCTGCCCGCACTGTTTCAACACGCTCTCGCACG
>JBMFXK010000270.1:0-4481 GCA_049964315.1 Clostridia bacterium
GCGGAGGGGTGCGTCGGGGCGGGGACGGGGATGCACCTGTTTGCCTACAAGGGTGGCATCGGGACGGCATCGCGACGTGTGGCGGGCGGTCAAGACGGTCCCGAGTACACGGTCGGCGTCCTGGTTCTCACCAACTTTGGTGCCGACGAGGATCTCCGGCTTCCGCACGGCATTGAGAAGGCCGCTCCGCCCGACGCCGAGCCCCATCCCGGTTCCTGCATCGGGGTGGCCGTGACGGACGCTCCGCTCCATCCGCAGCAGCTCTCGCGCATCGCGATGCGGATCGGGTTCGGGCTTGTGCGCACGGGATCTGTCGGACGGCCCGGAAGCGGTGAGATTTTCATGGCCGTATCGACTGCCCACGCCATGCGGGGAAAGCAGACGTTCGTGGCCGGGCCCTTCCTGCAGGACAACGCCGACGATGGTCTGCACCTGGTGAGCGAGCTCTATGCAGCCACGGTCGACGCGGCCGAAGAGGCCGTATGGAACGCGCTGTGTGCCGCCACCACGGTGGTCGGCCAGGAGGGGCGTACGGTTCGCTCCTTCTTTCCGTAAATGGGATAGATCTCCAAGAGACGGGAGCCGCTCGATGAAGTCAGTCATGACAGTGCTGGGTCCTGTCGATCGCGACGCGCTCGGCGTTACGCTCCCCCACGAGCACCTGCAGCTCGATCTGTCGGGTCTGTTTGAACCGCCGGAGAATGCCGTCCGGGCGCACCTGGTGGAAAGCCGGGTCAGCCGGGACCTCTATCCGGCCCTGATTGAAGACCCGTACCAGTGCCGGGACAATATGCTGCTGGACGAACCGGATGTGGCCGCACGTGAACTTCTCCAATACCGGGACGCGGGCGGGCGGACAGTGGTGGACCTCTCCACCCGCACCATCGGTCCCTTCCCTACCGTGCTGCGGGATCTGGCACGGGAAACCGGCCTCAACATCGTGGCCGGCACCGGGTATTACGTCGAACGGCTCCATCCGGCATACGTGGCCACCGTGCCCTACGAGGCTCTTCGGGATGAGATGCGCCACGACCTGGAGGAAGGATTCTTGGAGACCGGGATCCGCGCTGGGATCCTGGGAGAACTGGGGACGAGTTCTCCTATCCGGCCCGGCGAGGAGAAAGTGCTGCGGGCCGCCGCAACCGTGCAACGGGACACCGGGGTCGGCATCAACGTCCACCTTGCCATCTTTGCGGCCGAGGGGCTCCGCGTCCTGGACCTCCTGGAGAAATTCGGGGCCGACCTGTCGCGGGTGGCCCTCTCCCATCTCGATGAGCATCTGGACCCCGCATATCACCGGGCCATCGCCGAGCGTGGAGCATTTCTCTCCTTTGACACCTTCGGATCCGAGTGCGAGTTTCGGGAGGCCGGAGAGGCCGAGCCGAAGGATGGAGAGCGGCTCGAAGCGCTCGGGCGCCTGCTTGACGCCGGCTGCGTCGAACAGATCCTCCTGGCCCAGGACGTCTGCACCAAGATGCAGTGGCGTCACTATGGAGGTAAGGGGTATGACCACATCCTGACCGGGATCATTCCGCGGCTCCGCGAACGAGGCCTTCCTCAGGGTGACATCGAAACCATGCTGGTGCACAATCCGGCCCGGCTTCTCGCCGGCGAGTAGGGGGCAGCGCGCTTGAATCCCGAAGACTCCCTGGTCCTCCATCGCGATCTGCATCGCAGTTATCCCGAGATCACCCACGGCATCGGCATCGACCTCTTTGACCGTACCGGAAAACGGTACCTGGACGGATCGTCGGGAGCACTCGTCGCCAATCTCGGTCACGGCCGGGCCGACATCGCGGCGGTCATGGCCCAGCAGGCGCGCGAAGTGGCCTACGCCCACACGCTGACCTTCACGACCCGGGCGCTCGAGGACATGGCCCGCATCGTGAACGAACTCCTCGCTGACAAGACGCCCTGGTACACGTACCCCACCTCCGGCGGCTCGGAAGCCATGGAGACGGCGGTCAAACTAGCGCGGCACGTGCAGCTGCTGCGAGGGCAGCCGGGCCGCCACCGCATCTTGAGCTTCCAGCCGAGCTATCACGGCAACTCACTCGGAGCCTTGGCCGTATCCGGCGACCCGGTGCGAAAGCGCCCGTACGAGCCGCTCCTGGCTCCGTCCTTCGTTCACGCCCCACCCATTTCAGAGGAATGCGCCGGCGCGGGTCCGGGCGGCCTCTGTCCCTGCCTGGCCAACGTCGCGGCCACGCTGCAGGAGGCCGGCCCGGACAGCTTTGCGGCCGTGATCCTGGAACCTGTGACGGGATCGTCGCGCAGCGGTTTTGTGCCGCACGCAGGCTTCTTCCAGGGACTGGTCGAACTGGCCCACAAGAACGGTCTCCTGGTCGTGGCCGATGAGGTCATGACAGGGTTCGGGCGCACCGGGCGACTGCTCGGTTCCGACCACCACGGGCTCCGGCCCGACATGTTCACGGCGGCCAAAGGGCTCTCCGGAGGGTACGCTCCCATGGGCGCGGTCATCGTCGGGGAGCCCCTGTATCGCGAGCTGCAGGAGGCGCAGGGCACGTTTCTGAACGGATTCACCTACAGCGGAAATCCCGTAAGCGCCCGGGTGGCCGGGAAGGCCCTTCAAATCCTGCGCGACGAGCACCTGGTTGAGCGCTCCCGCGCCATGGGGGACCGGCTCGCCGCCGGGCTTGGCGAGCTTCAACAGCGCTATCCTGTCGTCCGCCGCATCCGGGGACGCGGCCTGATGCAGGGTCTGGTGCTGGAAGACCGGCCGGGACTGGCGGCCCGCCTGGTGAAGTCTGCCTGGGACAGGGGCCTCATCCTCTATCTCGGGCACGGGGAGGCAGAAGGAGGCGACGCCGAGCACCTTCTCATCGGCCCGCCGCTCATCATCGATGAGGCCGGCATGGACCGTCTCCTGACGCTTCTGGGGAGCGCTTTGCGGATCGCCCAGACCTATTAGGCGGCAGTAGGAGAGCCCATCCACCGTTTCCGGCGGTTCGGAGCATCTCTATCGGCGCATACCACAAGCGGGGTGGGTGCCCATGCGGGTGGTGGTGGTTGGCGGAGGCTTCGGTGGACTCGCGGTCGCCAAGTGGTTGAGGCATTTCCTCGGACCAGGCAGCCTCTCGATTACGGTCGTAGACTGGCTGCCTGACATGGTGTTCCGCCCGGACCTCGTCCACGCGCTTGATTGGCACTCCCTGACCATCGCCCGGCGCACGCGTCTGCCCCGGTCCTCACTCCTGCGCCGCCTTCGGGTTCAGGACCGCCGGGATGCGGTGGTCCATATTGATGCGGCTGCGCGGATCGTCCACCTGGCGGCCACGGAGCCGCTTCCGTATGACGTCCTGTTTCTGGCTCCCGGACACGAATCGGCGTGGGATGCTATTCCCGGACTCGATGCCAGCATCGGGGGCGTCTGCGAGCCGTACCTGGCCCGCCACACGGCGGTATGGCGCAGGGCGTGGACCGGGGGGTCGGTCCTGTTCTTCGCCGGGCCCATACTCGGCGCCTCCGGCTGGAATCCCGCGCCGATGGTGAGCGATGAGTATCCCATGCTGGAGGCTCTTCTGCTGTTTGAGGGCTCGCTCCGCCAGGCGGGACAGCGCGACGTCTCCCGGCTCACCGTCATGACGCCGGCACACGATGTGGCCGAGTCTGCCGGAGCAGCCGCACGGGAAAGACTGCGGGAGCTCTTTCACCAACGGGGGATCGCGGTCATCACCGATGCCCATCCCCTCCGCATCGAGCACGGTACGGTGGTCCTGCGCTCAGGCAGAGACGTCGTGTTCGATCAAGCCGTCATCGTGCCGCCGTACCGAGGCTGCGCATGGCTGCAGACCAGCGGCCTCGCCGATGCATACGGCTGGGTTCCAGTGACCGCGTACGGACAGCATCCTGCGTATCCCGAAGTATACGCGGTCGGTGACATCGTGGGCAGACCGTGGCCCCGGCTGGGACATGCCGCCATGGTACAGGCGCGCGTGGCGGTGACGCACTTTGTCTCAGTACTGGAAAAGAGGCGGGCGCCCGCCCCGTACCGGCCGGCCCTGGCCTGGATCTGTGAGATAGGACAAGCCCAGGGGCTTTTCGTGCTGAACGATCAGTACTGGGGAGGGAGCCGGAACATCCTCCTGCAGGGCTGCCTGCCCACCGTCGTGAAGCGTGTCTTTTCATCGGTGTATCGATACCGCGCAGGCAATCTCCCGGTCATGCCCTGATCACGCCTGCGCGCTCCACATCACCACCACGTCGTCCGGCCGGGTACGGCACTCGATGTGAGAGAATCCGGCATCGCTGAGCCAGTCGGGCACCTCGCCCCCGTGGTGCCAGGTGCGCTGGGTGCGGCTCAACCACCGGTACGGCGCCCGCTCGCTGGCTCCAGGCCAATCAGCCGTCAAGGCACGGTCGCCCCATGCCGGCAGGACATTGTGGACGTAGGCATCAAACCCCCATCCCCTCAGGCCAGACGGCCGGTGCGTTTCGAGCAGCACGAAGCGCCCCCCCGG
>JBMFXK010000271.1:0-4438 GCA_049964315.1 Clostridia bacterium
TGGTGGGGACGCGAGCCGTCGACACCGTCGTGATTTATGATCCCGACCGATTCGCGCGCCGGTTGTCCCACCAATTGCTGCTGACCGAGGAGATTGAGAGGGCGGGTGTCGCCCTCGAATTCATCAACTTCGAGTGGCAAGACACGCCGGAAGGCAAACTGTTCTACTCCATGCGCGGAGCGATCGCGGAATATGAGCGCGAGAAGATCCGTTTGCGGACGACTGCCGGCCGCTTGCAGAAAGCCCGCACGGGTAAACTGCCGTTCGCAATGGCGCCTTACGGGTATCGGTACGACAAAGAGCGCCAGGTGATCACGCCCTACGAGCCCGAGGCTACCGTAGTGTGCCGGATCTTTGAGGACCTCAGCCGCCACGCACGCGGCCTGAATGGCATCGCCCATCAGTTGACGGCGGACGGCATTCCGACGAGCACCGGCCGCTCGAGGTGGCATCGTCAGGTAGTGCGGCAGATTGCACGGAACCCCGTCTACAGCGGCGTGTACTACGCGAATCGCCGGGACATGACCGGCGTGGGGCAGAACCCGTATCGCACCCCTGGCGAGAAAGTGTGGGGGACGATCCGCGACCGAGAGCAATGGATCCCCGTGACGGTGCCCGCCATCGTGGACGTGAAAACCTGGCGGGCCGCTCAGGCGGCTATGGACCGTAAGGCGGACATCTGGAAACAGGCCGCACGATCGCGCTACCTGTTGTCGGGCCTCTTGCGGTGCGGGCTTTGTGGTCAAACTATGACCGGTGCGCGCGACCATAACTGGGGCAAGTATGTGCCCGAGTACCGGTGTCGCAAGACTACGGCGGGCGCGCGACATCCTGGCTGCGGCCATCGCGTGCGAGCCGCGGACCTGGATACGGTCTTGTGGGAGCAGGTGGTGGCATGGCTCCAAGAGCCTGCCCTACTGGCTGAACGCCTTCAACCGCGTCTCGACGCGAAAAAGCTGGTGGCCGAGATTGCCGAGACGGATGCAGCGTTAGAGCAGATTCGCACGGGACAAAGACGGTTGCTGCAAGTGCTGGAAGGGCAGTTGGCGGACTCGGACGACGTCCTCGACCGCCTAAACCGCCTCAAGCAGCGTGAGAATGTGATTCGGATGCACCGAGACCAACTCGGTGTCGCGCTGCGGGAGGCAGGCGGTGCCCTGCCAAATCCCGAGGCGCTAGCGCACGAGGCGAGGCAGATCCTCGCGCGGGTGTCCGACGAGCTGCCCTTTGAGGAGCGACGGCTGATTGTCCGTCAGTTCGTGGTGAGCATCGTGGTCGGGACAGACACCCTCACGGTGCGGGCCAAATGTCCCGACCACCTGAGCCAAGCGTCGCTACCTGACGCCAAGGAGATTGCCGTTGCCCCCCCTCGCTAACCCCCTGCGTACTCCTGTCATACACACGTCGTTCTCGATGCACCGCGCCGCATAGGTGGCCAGCCGGACACCCTTATCCGGGTTGAAGGTGTCGATGGCCTTGATGAGTCCCACCGTTCCGATCGAAATGAGGTCATCCGTGTCCTCGCCAGCGTTAGCAAACTTCTTCACCACATGAGCCACCAGGCGGAGGTTGTGCTCGATAAGCCGGGCGCGCGCTTGTTCGTCCCCGGCGGCGAGCTCCCTGAGCGCCCGTGCCTCTTCAGACGGCGGCAGGGGATGGGGGAAGGCATTCCCACCAATGTATCCGCCCAGGAGAAACAGTCCGGGAACCAGTCCGGCCAAGAGGGCGAGGAGAACCGCGAACGTCATGCACCCACTCCCTTTAGCACGTCACGGACTATCAACCTATGACGGACGCTGGGGAACGGTGCGTGTCCGACAGGAACAGGACTTACGTGTCAGACTCCTGTTTTGCTTCCGTGCTCGCGTGTGGTCGGAGAAGGTTGGGCGGGAGGTCAGCAAGCTGATAATCACGTCGGTGCGCCACCGCAGGGCTTCGCCAGCATGCTGCCGGTTTGATTGTGCAGGATCGTCTCCTCCAGGCGGTTCGGTACGATCTCCGGGATCAGAACCGGAACGCGTGCGCTCGTGTGGCGCTCGATACTGTTCACAAATCTCAGAATCGGACGCACCACGGACTGATACTGGGTCTTCAGGACCATGAGTTTCGCTGATTCGCTCCAGGGCTCCCAGGCTTTGGTCTGACGTTCCTCCGTCTCATCGGCCTCCGGACCCAGCGCGGTGGTGACGGCGATGATCACGATGTACGCGCCTTCAGGGAACTTGGTCGCGATGTACACGAGTGTCGCCACGCCGGTCACCAGGGCGCCCAGGCCGTTTACGGCCGCCCGCAGCCTCCAGCACGGCCGACGCTCGTGCCGCCAGCGCACGACCATGCCGGTCTGGGACGGCGTGAAGCCGGTAAAGACGCCGATCGCAAACAGGGATGAGGATCATGGTGTCGCCGCCTGATGCCACCAGCAGCATCACGGCCAGGATGATGCCGAGGAAGAGCTCGGTGCGGCGGATACGCTGCTGCCACGGCTCGGGGAACAGGGGCACCCCGTTCGCGAGTGCCTCAACGCCTGTGAGCGCGCTGCAGCCGGATGAGGAGGACCGTAGAACGAGAAGGACGGTGACGCCCTCAAGGGTGGTGGACGTCGGATGGTGGGGGTGCTGGTGAGCGGATGCGAGCGGAGAGCCCCACCGCAATGGTGACCAGGATGCCGGCGAGAAAGAAATGGGCCGGCGTAGGAAAGCACGGACGCACTCGCCGACACCGCGCAGGTTCAGCACCAACATGACGCCCAGCAGCAGCAGGCTGGCACAAAGGGATAATGCATGGGAAGGGAGCGGGAAAGGCCGACGTGAGTGCCGCCACTCCTGCCGAGATGGAGCCAGCCACCGTGAGGACGTCGTCCACCACCAACGCGGCCGCCTTAACCAGCGAAACACGAGTTACGAGATTGGCCCTGGCGACGGCCTAAGCGCCGCCTGCCTGAGGGTAGGCGCCGATGACCTGACGGTAGGCCACCACGAGGATGGCCAGCAGACCGACAATCGCCACCGTAACGGGCTGATAAGGCTGAGCGGCGTCAACAGCCCCACCATGATGGCCTGTGGACCGTATGCCACCGAGGCCAGGGCATCAAGAGAGAGAGCGGCAAGGCCTTGGGGCGCCGTGATGGCCTCCTGCTCGCTCTCTCTCAGCTTCAGCGGCCGGCCGATGACGGCCTGCCACCAATTGCCGTCAGATCACCCAGCGCCAGCTGCCTTATCAGCCCTCCAACAGGCAGGTCTCCAGCTCGTCGCACGCCTCATCCAGCAGTTCGATGGGGGTGTTGAGCGGAGCCAGAAAGCGGATCACGTTGCCGTAAATGCCCGCCTTGAGCATGAGGACGCCATGCTCCATGGCCCGATGCAGCACACGGTCGGTAAGTTCCGGGGCCGGCTCCTTGCTGGTCCGGTCCTTCACCAGTTCCATGGCGACCATGGCGCCGAGCCCGCGCACGTTCCCCACGTGGGGGCTCTTTTCGGCCATGCGCCGGAGGCGGCCCATCAGGAATTCACCCTGGCGGGCTGCCATTCCCAGCAGGTCTTCCGCTTCGAACGCGTCCAGGACGGCGTTGCCGGCGGCCGTTCCGAGGGGGTTGCCGACGAACGTCCCACCGATCTGCGAGTCCCCCGGAGCGTTCATCACCTCGGGACGTCCCAGCACGCCCGACAGCGGAATGCCGTCAGCCACCGACTTTGCGATGGTCATGAGGTCCGGACGGATCCCCGAATGCTCGGTGGCGAAGAACTTCCCGGTACGGCCGAACCCGGTCTGAACCTCGTCGACGATAAGCAGGATGTGATGACGTTCGGTGAATTCGCGAAGCCATGGCAGGAACGTCGGCGGCGGGACCACGAAACCGCCCTCGCCCTGCACCGGTTCCACGATGACTGCCGCCACGTCCTCGGGGGCGACCTGGACCAAGAGCGCCTTTTCGATCCGTTCGAAGCAGACCTCGCCACACACGTGGTTGGGCTCATGGAAGCCAAGCTCACACCGGTACGGGTACGGGAAGGGCACGCGGTACACTTCCGGGGCGTACGGGCCCATCCCGGCCTTGTACGGATGGGTCTTGGACGTCAGCGTCATCGCCATCAGCGTCCGGCCGTGGAAGGCTCCTTCAAACGCGATGATGCCCTTGCGGCCCGTGGCCAGGCGGGCAATCTTGACCGCGTTCTCGACCGCCTCGGCGCCGGAGTTGAAGAACACGCTCGTGGCCGGACCGCCGCCCGGATAGCGGGCGTTCAGGCGTTCGGCGAGACTGACGTAGCTCTCGTAGGGAATCATGGTGAAGTCCGTGTGAAGAAAGCGATCGACCTGGCGGTGGAGCGCGGCGGTCACCCGGTCGTGCCGGTGGCCGACGTTCAGCACGCCAACCCCCCTGGTCAGATCGATGAAGGTGTTGCCGTCAATGTCGCGGAGCAGCGATCCATGCGCCTCGTCC
>JBMFXK010000272.1:0-4426 GCA_049964315.1 Clostridia bacterium
GCACCATGATCGAGGTGCCCCGTGCGGCGCTGGTGGCGGGGGAGATTGCGCAAACGGCGGAGTTCTTCTCCTTCGGCACCAACGACCTCACCCAGACGACCTTCGGCTACAGCCGCGACGACGCGGAATCGAAGTTCCTGCCCACCTATCTGGCGGACAAGGTGTTGGCCGACAACCCCTTCGTGACGATTGACACCGCGGGTGTGGGCCGGCTCATCCAGCTGGCGGTGGCGGAAGGGCGGGCGGCGCGGGACGATCTGCGCGTCGGCATCTGCGGTGAGCACGGCGGCGACCCGGCCTCGATCGAGTTCTGCCACAGGGCTGGGCTCGACTATGTGAGCTGCTCGCCCTACCGCGTGCCGATTGCGCGGCTGGCAGCGGCTCAGGCCACGCTTGGGAAGTCCTGAGCTCGGAAGAGGCAGGCAGTCCGGCGTTCACGCGGACTGCCTGCTTCTGAGAACCTGATGGGAACCAGGCGAACGGGTGCTGAGACGGCCTCCGGGGAGAAGGATTCGTCCGGCGGCTCACGAAGCTATCAGCCCTGGAGGTTCGCAATGCCGGCATTCGGAGAATCCGCTGCCGATGAGGTGCGTCGCGCCACCGATATTGCCGACATCGTCGCCGAGTCTGTCCAGTTAAGCCGCCGCGGCAAGAAGCTCTGGGGGCTGTGCCCGTTTCACGGCGAGAAGACGCCCTCGTTTACGGTCGACCCTGAACAGCAGCTATTCTATTGCTTTGGATGTCATAAGGGTGGAAACGTATTCACCTTCGTGATGGAACGGGATCACCGGACGTTTCCAGAGGCACTCGAACTGCTGGCCGAGCGGGCTGGAGTCGTGGTGGCCCACGACGCCGGAGCGCGGTCCCGCAGCGATCGTCGCGACCGGCTGTACAATGTGCTCCGCGAACTGCAGAGCTTCTATCGGGGGGAACTACGCCGTCATCCGGAAGCCGGCCTGTTTCTTGAACGCCGGGGACTTGATGCGGCAGCCGTCGACGACTGGGGGCTGGGATACGCCCCGGACGAGTGGACCGCACAGGCGGCGTGGCTCAGGCGGCAGGGTTTCACGGATCGCGAGCTCATCGACGCCGGCGTTTCCGCCGAGCGGCCCAGCGGCGGTGTTTACGATCGTATCCGCGGACGTGTCACGTTTCCGATCGCCGATCCAGACGGGCGCATCGTCGGCTTCGGCGGCCGCCTGCTGGGTGACGGCGAGCCGAAGTACCTGAACTCACCCGAGACGGCCGTTTATCACAAAGGCCGCATCCTGTATGGTGCGGACCGGGCCCGTTCCGCCTGGCGCGACGCGATGCCGGTTCTGGTGGAGGGCTACTTCGATGTGATCGCCTTTCACCGCGCCGGGGTGAAAACCGCTGTCGCCTCGCTGGGGACGGCCCTGACCGACGATCACGCGCGCTATCTGCGCCGGTTTGGCGGGCAGGTGCTGCTGGCCTACGACAACGATGCGGCGGGTCGGGAAGCGGCCTTGCGCGCCTTTCAGATTCTGGCCCGGGCGGGGCTGACGGTGTTTGAGGCGGCTTCGTACGACGCCAAGGATGTGGACGAGCTATTCCGGGAACACGGCGCGAAGGCGGTGGGAGAGCTGGCGGCGGCGCCGGTGCTGTTTTTGCATCGGCGGATTCAGGAGCGTGTGGCCGACGTGCGGCGCGATCCAGCCGTGAAGGCCGTGGCGCTGCGCGAACTGCGCCCGTTGCTGCTGGCCATCGATGACCCGGTGGAACGGCAGGGGCACGTGGAGCTTGTTGAGAGATTATGGGCTATCGAGCGAAGAATTTTAGCACAGGCACTACGGGCAGGACAAGGGGGGGCGCCGAATAACGGCCGAAATTTCCGGCATAATATGGTGCGTCAACCGGAAAAAATTGGCCTTTACAAGGACGAGGTCAATTTACTGGCGGGGCTCATACAATTTCCGGATCAGATGGAAGGGGTTTTGACGAGTCTTCCCGAACTCTGTAAGGACGTGCGGTGGCAAGCCATCGTGAGTGCCTGGGATGGCGTTGCAAGCATGCCCGCCGCGGATTGGGTCGGCTCCCTGCCGGAAGGAGCGCGCGAACTGGCGTCAGAAGCGTTGCTGACTGAGACCCCGATCACCATGGCTGGGTTGGTGGAGCTGACCGCGGCGCTCGGCCAGCGCCGGGAAGAAGCCCGCTGGCAGGAGTTGATGCGGCGGGCGGCGACGGGAGCGCACGACCCCGCCCTGGAACAGGAAATTCGGGAACTCTGGCCCCACATCCAGCGTGCCAAGCAACGGCCGCGAAAGGAGGGATGATCAATGGCCCAGCATCACCATGAGACGGCCCAGTCGGTCGCCGTGCAGGACGTGCTGCACGATTTAATTCAGCGCGCCAAAGAGCACGGTGGGCGCAAGCTGTCCTATCAGACGATCATGGACGCTCTGCAAAGCTTTGACCTCCCGCCTGAGCAGATTGACACGGCTTACGAGATGATTACCGACCAGGGGATCCAGCTGGTGGACGACCGGGTGGCCACCCCGGGTGCCGAGGAAGTCGACGAGGACGAAGACGAGGAGGAGGAAGAGGAAGAGGAGGAAGCCCCGGAGGGCGCGCCACGCAAGCGCCGCACCGACAGCGCCTTTCAGGTTCCGGAGGGCGTGGCCATCGACGATCCCGTCCGCATGTACCTCAAGGAGATCGGGCGGGTCCCTCTGCTCACCGCGGCGGAAGAGGTGGAGCTGGCCAAGCGTATTGAAGCCGGCGACGAGGAAGCCAAAAAGCGCCTGGCGGAAGCCAACCTGCGCCTGGTGGTGTCCATTGCCAAACGCTATGTGGGCCGTGGGATGCTGTTCCTCGACCTCATCCAGGAGGGAAACCTGGGGCTTATCAAGGCCGTCGAAAAATTCGATTACCGCAAGGGCTACAAGTTCAGCACCTACGCCACCTGGTGGATCCGTCAGGCCATCACGCGGGCCATCGCAGACCAGGCTCGCACGATCCGCATCCCCGTCCACATGGTGGAGACCATCAACAAGCTGATCCGCGTGCAGCGTCAGCTGCTGCAGGAAAAGGGCCGCGACCCGACACCGGAGGAGATTGCCGACCAGATGGGCATCACCGTGGAGCGGGTCCGTGAGATTCAGAAAGTGGCCCAGGAGCCCGTGTCTCTGGAGACGCCCATCGGGGAAGAAGAGGATTCCCACCTCGGCGACTTCATCGAAGACGAAGATGCACCGGCCCCTGCCGAGGCCGCGGGCTATCAGCTCTTGAAGGAGCAGCTGGAGGAAGTGCTGGACACGCTCACCAACCGGGAGGAGAAAGTGCTCCGGCTCCGCTTCGGTCTCTCCGACGGACGCGCGCGGACGCTGGAGGAGGTTGGTCAGGTTTTCGGCGTGACCCGGGAACGCATCCGCCAGATCGAGGCGAAGGCGCTGCGCAAGCTTCGCCATCCGACCCGTAGCAAGAAGCTTCGCGACTACCTCGACTAGGCCCTGGCAAAGAGAGCGGCGGCTGAGCCGCCGCCCGGACCTGCAAGTAATCCCCCTAGCCGGTTGATGCCTCAATCCATGCCCGTGTTTCCGAAAACCAGTCCCATTCCCGGGCTGGCTCTTCCTCACGCGGCTTGTCGCCAGTCGGCTCCACGGCAGAATTCCCCCCTGACAGCGCGGCGCTGTGAGACCTCGTGCTGCCATCTTATGGAGAGATCGCCTAGGGGGGCCGGTCTGGCCTAATCCGAAGAGACGGCGCTTTTGCCTTTCTTCGGGCGGTAGGGGTGGATGTCCGGCTGCTCGCGCATCAGTCGCAGGAGGAGCGACAGCTTCTCCTCGGCGGCGCGCAGGCGGAGGGCCTGAAAGTCAATGAAGGGTTCTTCCGCCTCGTCAAAGGCGGCTCGAGCCTCTCGCCACTCCTGCAGAGCGGCGTGCCATGCGTCTCGCCATGGTTCCGGTCGCTCGGCCAAAGCCATCCCCCCGTCCACGCTATGCGGAGGGCGGTGCGAAATTCGGCGAAAAACAGCGCACGCCGGGATTTTCGTCGGCGTGCGCGTCCGCAGAGTGCTGCCTGCGACGCCTGGCGGCGTGGCAAGCCGCGGGAGGCTTTACCAGACCATGGGGACGTAGCCATCCTGAAGCTGGCGCGACACGAATTCGCCCACATACTGCACGTCGACGCCCAGGAGGGACAGCTTCTCGGAGACGCCCGCCTTGTCGGATAGATACTTGCACGCCATGGGGGTGTGATCCGGCCCCAGCCGCGCCACCCACTCCTGCACCTCGGAATCCTCGGCCAGCAGTGACTCGAATGGGCCGAAAAAGCAGATTTTCACGTCATCCAACCAGTCCCGGCGCACCGCGTTGGTTGCGTACAGGAGTCCGGTCAGGGCCTTTTCCTTCTCGCCGGTCGCCAGGATAATGAGGACTTTTGCCATGAGATCCCTCCCTGCCGCTGC
>JBMFXK010000273.1:0-4397 GCA_049964315.1 Clostridia bacterium
ACCTCCCCCGTTCGCGCTACGGTTGGCCGATGCGGATCGGCTACGGGCGTGTGTCCACCACCGACCAGAACGTCCACGCTCAGCGGGCCGCGCTTCGGGCCGCTGGTTGAGACGAGGTCCTCGTCGACAAGGCCAGTGGGAAGCTGGCCCGCCGCCCCGAGCTGGACGAGGCCTAGCTGGTCGTCACCAAGCTCGACCGGCTCGGACGGTCCTTCGAGCACCTGACCGCCCTGTCCCGCGACTTGCGGGCCCGGGGCGTAGACCTGGTCGTGATCGACACCTCCACCCCAGTGGGCCGGATGTTCTTCCAGATCCTCAGCACGCCCTGTAGGCGGACTGCCTGTAGGTAAGCTCGACTTTTCGGACGGGAGCTTCCGTTCAGGCACCCACCGCGCCGTCGATGCCTTCACGCAGGAGGTCCGCGTGCCCAGCGTGCTGAGCGTATTCAGCGATCATCCGCAGCATGAGCCATCGGAGCGTGTAGCTGCCATCGCGCCCGATAGCTCCTATGTCGTCAAGTCCCGATGCACCTTCAACGATCCGTCGGGAGCGTTCGCATTCGTCTCGCCACACCGCCAGGTCCTCGACCACATCCCCGTCCAAGGACTCGAAGTCTTGGTCAGGATCGTCGTCGGTGTAATAGAGCATCGGCAGGTCGAGGCCAGCGAAGTTGATCGCGAACCACCACCGCTCCACCTCGGCAAGGTGACGTACCAGCCCATGCAAACTCATGGTCGACGGCGGCGAACTGCGCTCCGATAGGCAAGCCGCAGCTACCCCGTCACACTTCAACTCCACGGTCTCACGGTAGTAGTCCAAGTACGCCTTCAGCATCGTCAGCTCGTCGGCGGCTCTGGGAATCACCGTCCTTCGCGGGATCGGCCACACAGCCGCGGTGACGACTGACCGCTCCTTGACGTTCTTGCTGCCGATCTCTTCCATGTCACTATTTTCGCAGGAGGACACGGCCGCTCGCCCCACTTCGGCGAGTTCCTCCACCCGCTGGCTGACGGACGGGCTACGGGACGGTACCGGCCCATCGGGAACGATTGATTGCGCTTACCTGCCGAGGCGCCACCCCACCTCAGGAGCGCCGTGCAGCACGAGGTGGGGACTCTGGGGACGGGGGCGGATGGAGCGCCTCGGGGCCGACCTTTCCGGCGTCGGCGAGGTGGCGGTAGATCGACGCCCGACTGACGCCCAGAACGTTGGCGATGGCTTCGATGGTGAACTCCTTGGACTCGTACATGCGACGGGCGGTGGCCACCTTGTCCGGTGACATCACGAGGGGCCTTCCGCCGTGGCGGCCCCTGGCCCTCGCCGCCACTAGGCCGGCCTGGGTGCGCTCCCGGATCAGCTCCCGCTCGAACTCGGCCAGTGCCCCGAAGATGTGGAACACCAGCTTGCCGCCCGAGGTGGTGGTGTCGATGCTCTCGGTCAGGCTTCGGAATCCGACCTGGCGCTCAGCCAGCTCGTTCACGGTGTCGATGAGGTGGCGCAGCGAACGGCCGAGGCGGTCCAGGCGCCAGACCACCACGGTGTCGCCAGGACGCGCCTGGTCGATGAGCTTGGCGAGCTCCGGCCGCTCGTCGAGCGCGCCGGAGGCCCGGTCGGTGAACACCCGATAGCATCCGACCGCCTTGAGGGCGTCGGTCTGGAGGGTGAAGTTCTGCTCCAGCGTGGACACGCGTGCGTAACCCAGCAGCTCTCCCATAGACGGCCCGACTGTATCAGAATCGGTAAAGCGAGCGCGTCATGAGACGATGATTGTGGGCACGGGTTGTGGACGCCTCCAGAGCCCATCGTGGCCCGCCATCGCGATCGTCGCATAAACGGCCCTTTGTTGGACTCACGGCCCCTGCGTACTGCCCTCCGACTCCCTCCGGGCCCCGACCCACGGCCGACCAACCTGTCTCGCGTTCAGGATCCTGCACCGATCCTCGTCACGGGCCATTGGCCCGGTTCCCCATGTAGCTGACCGTCTACCTTGCGGCTGGGGACAGCTTCGGGAGAACTGGGTGTCAATCTCGTACCGGTCCTCGTCAGGCCCCAGAATGTACTGGCAAGCATGTCCCAAACCTTCACCAATGAGGAGCAGCTGGTGGTCGAGGTGCCACCGGAGGTCGCGTCCGACGAGCGCCCGGCCATCTGGTATCGTCGTGCGGAGAACCCGAATCGCCTGATCGCGCTCGACTGGGATACCCATAAGACAGGAGAGCTGGCGATCTTGGCGGAGGGACGTGCTGGCGCCAGCCCCTCACCCGACGGGGCACGCCTGCTCCTGTGGAATGCCAGGGCAACGAGCGGGGCGGCTTTGCTAGGCAGGATCACCCGGGGCGGATGGGCGGGTGACTCCCGACACGTCTGCAGCATTCGCGCAATCGATGGAGACGTGGAGCCTCCCCAATGGACCCCTGCCGGTTCCTTCCCTGGGGACTCAGGCGCTCCGGGGTGGGACCGGTACACTTTCCAGCCAGTTCCGGCCGCACTCTTCCTTGAGGACGTGGCGACGTGGCGACTCCGGAAGGTGGCGGAGGTTGGTACGGTCCCTGGTCCGCCGCCATTGGGATCGGGGCTGCAGATCCTATGCTGCAGTGTTCCCCACAACGTGGCCATCGTCGCCGATGCGGAGCCGCCCATTCCGCTCCCGATGATCCACCGCGTGAACCTCTCCACCGGCACGGTGAGCCCGCTGCCTTTGGAGGTGGAGGCGCCCATTGGTGAGATGGTCTTCTCCAACGACGCCGCTCTCGTAGCCGTGACCTCGCTCCCACGGAGGGGGGAGGCAAGGACCGGGCAAGAGTCCCCTTCCCCCGGCGTCGGTATCTACGAGACGACCTCTGGATCCCTCCTCCGCCACATTGGAGCTACTGAGGTAGTGGGCTTCTCAGATGGCGGGCGGCGCCTTCTCACCGCTGGCCCGGCTGCCAACGATCCCAGGCTGCGGGTGTTGTCGGTGATCGACTGGAGTTCTGGCGAGGTGCTGTGGACCAAGCAGACCAGCTACGGAAGCTGGGTGACTCGGCCACGGAGCGACGACCTCATAGTGGCCGATCGCAGCTGGCGGACTGTCCCGGCCGCAAATCGAAGCCAGCCGATGGAGGACCTCTGGTTGATCAGGAGTGATGGGGAGACAGTCTTGGCAGTAAGGGGCGCATCGCCTCTCCCCGAGTGACCTGAACGTTCGCTGCGCGGCACTCCTTTGCCCGTTGGTCGCATCTCGCCCTCACCGAGTGCGGGGCAAATGGCCAAGAGCCTGCTCCCCTCTACAGCTACATGCGAACGGACCACGCGCAGCAGCAGGCCCCACCTCACCCCGACGGACTAGCTGCACCCACCGGCTGCGGGATAGTGCTTGAGAACATCGTGAAACTCTGGCCAGTGGCCGCGTCGACGAACACCCATGCGGTTACGATGGGCGCTCCAGAAACTGGATTGACCTGATACGGCGCGGCACCACTCTCGTACATCACCACCCACGACAATTGCGGGGTCGCGTAGGGCCCGCCGGTTACCAGTGCCAAGTGTACTGCGGCTATCTTCGCCGTCGGTACTGGCCATGCCGCCGCCGCGTCTGCAGCAGCCGAATCGGCAGACACCGATACTGATGGGATGGTCGCTGTAGGCGCGCCGATTGTCATCCCCGACCATGCCACCGATGGGCCCGACCACAGAGCAGCACTCCCTCCGAACGTCGGGGGTGTACCTGCGCGCGCAGAACCCATTCCATGGAGCACGACCCCGCCGATCACCACAGCCGTAAGCGTAAGGCCAGCAACTGCGGCGCGGAACCACCTAGTACGGACAAAGGGCTCAGGGGGTCGGCAAGATCACGATGCCGAAGCGTGCCTCAGCCGCCGTGACCAGCGAAGTCGGCACAGCTGCCGTCTTCACCGTGAGGAACTGATCGTCATGCTCGCCGGCCAGGCCGAAGAGGGCGATACCGGTCAGGCTCTGGGAGGGGTCGTGGCGGACCAGGTACCGGATGCCGTCGAAGCCAGCCCGGTGGAGCGCCGCCGCCCAGGCCTGGGTGATCCCGTAGGCGGTGCTGGTGTGGATCTCCCCGGTGACCCCGAAGCGGCGGCTCTTGGGGGCAGTGACGTCGGCCAGGCGGACTTCCTCTCGGAGCTGGATGAGGGACAAGACCTTGGCGTTGACCAGGACCTCGGCCACCACCGCGGCCTCCCGGAAGACCTCGACGAAGCTGGCGAGCGGCTCCTCGCCTAGATAGCAGGTGCCCTGGGGCGAAGGCAGATCGAAGCGACCGGAGCCGTCGGAGCTGTAGAAGCCGCTCTTGCGGTCAGCCCGGTGGATGCGAGCCAGCACCTGGCCGGGAACCAGCTGGTGGGCGGGAAAGCCGCTCAGATCCTCGGGGGGCCCCGCCAGGGAGGGGCTCG
>JBMFXK010000274.1:0-4383 GCA_049964315.1 Clostridia bacterium
CCGCGATTTGGTTGAGTCTATGAACGCGCAAAAAGAAAAATGCCAGGGCAGGAACTGCCCTGGCAGGGGTCAGAACCGACTCAGGACGAGCCTTTTAGGTAGTTTTCGGGGTTGACAGAGACCGCTCCATGCCAGATCTGGAAGTCCAGATGCGCGGCGGCGTCACGGCTGTACACGCTGGGTCCGCCCACGGTGCCGATTACGGCTCCCTGGTTCACGGTCTCCCCCGCCGCCACCAGAGCCTTGCCCAGATGGCCGTAGACAGTCTGAACCCCTCCGCCGTTGTCCATCGTGATGGTGAGACCCATCATGGGCTTCTGCACCACCGAAAGGACCCGGCCCGCCCAGGCGGCGTGAACCGCCTGACCCGGCTGTGAAGCCAGCGTCAGCCCGGGATTGAAGTACCATTCCCCGAGATGGCTCGAATACGTCCACCCGTACGGCGCAGCCACCTGACCGGCGACCGGCAGCATCAGCGACATGTTCGCGTTCCGGCTGGACGACGATGAGCTGGGAGCCGTCGCGTGCTGTTGCTTGGACGATCCCGCCACCGACGCTGACACCTGGTGCGAAGGCTGGTTCATGCCGTGGCGTCCGGCGGTCAGGTACAATCCGCCCCCAGCCACCAGCACCGCGGCTGCGATACCCAAGAGCGTCCACCGCGGCGCGGCCCGGAATATCCGGATGGTCCGCGCGAGCAATCCGGCGCCCTTTCTCAACAGAGTCCCAAAAGGCCACCCAAACCCGCGTCCCGGGCCAATGGGTGTATTGGGGTCCATGGACATCACCTCAGGAGGGAGTGTGTCCAGGGTTTCCCACTTTTATCCATTATGTGGGAGATGCACCAGGTATGCCGGGAAAACGAATCTTAATAGGTGATGGCAATCAAGGGTAAGCCCACCAGCACCAGGGTAATCCGTACGCCGGGTTCGCGCACGAGAGCCACCTCGAGATTGATGCGCTGGCTCTGCGTCGTCACAGAAGGGCCCAGGCGCTCGGCATAGGCGGAGATTGACACCCACTCCCGTCCCCGCTCCCCGTTCACCTCCCTGGCGTTGGCAGCGGCCAGAACGCGGGAGAGCAGCAGCCGATCGCGCGCCGCATTGGCGAGCCCCGGAAGCGTTCCCTCCAGAGTGATGCTCTCGTGTACCGGTCCGAACTGCGCCAGCAGCTCCCGCACCCGGGTCCGGTTAGCGGAAAGCGCGGTGAAGCCGCCCGATACGGTCTCATCGGCCACCAGATAGCGTCCGCGGGCGGTGACGGCTTCAGCGGTGAGACTCAGGGTGCCACCGGGCACCGGGCAGCTGGTGCGCGCCCGCAGGGCCCCGGACAGGGACTGCAGGCGAACCTGGCTTCGGCAGCCGGCTCGTGCCGCCATCGCGCGCGCGAGACGGTCCAAGGCCACGGTCGTCGTGCGGGCCGGCGGCAGCGCCACCCAGTCGTTGATGCTGTACCCGGCGGCATGGGCACCAGAAGCGCGGAACGTCGTCAACAGTGGTCCCAGCGAACCGGGCATGCGCCCGGCCCATATCAGCGGGAGCATCCCCACGACGACCGCCACCACGACCAGCCGTCTCATCGCCTCACCTCTGGAAAAGTGTTCCAGATAGTGGACGTCCCTATACGTCAGTCAGTTTGGCTGGTCCGCCCCCACACCCCTCTCCCGGCGGGCATCGCCGGCGAGCCACGCTGGCAGCACATCACCGATGCGGCGCGCTGCCTCGCTCAGCCGCTCCGCCTGCGCCGTCAGGGAGAGACGCACATAGCCCGTTCCGCAAGTCCCAAACCCGACTCCCGGCGCCACCACCACGTTTGCGGCGTCCAGCAGGAAGTCAGCGAACTGGACCGCATCGCCTCCGCCCGGCACCGGCGCCCAGCAGAAGATGCCGCCAGCGGGGGGCGCCACGGCCCACCCGGCCTGGCGGAGGCCCTCGATAAGCACGTCCCGGCGTTCCTGGTAGCGGCGCGCTTGGGCGTCAGTTACAGCCCGGGGACTTTCCAGCGCAGCCACGGCGGCCTCCTGAACGGCGCCGAACTGGCTGCAGTTGAGGTGATCTTGAATCTGTTCGAGGGCCGCGATGACGTCGCCATTTCCGGCCACGATGCCGACACGCCATCCCGCCATGTTGTAGGATTTGGACAGGGACACACATTCCACGCCCACATCCTGGGCCCCCGGCACCGTCAGAAACGACGCGCCCGCCCGGCCATCAAACAGGATGTCCCCATACGCCAGGTCATGCACCATGAGGGCGCCCGTGCGGCGCGCGTACGCCACCGCGCCCAGAAAGGTCTCGGAGGTCGCCACCTGGCCCGTCGGGTTGTGCGGGTAGTTCAAAAAGACCAGCGCCGCGTCGGGCACCGTGTCCCACACGGGCTGGAAGGCGTGCTCAGCCCGCAGCGGCAGGGAGAGCCGCCTTCCACCCGCCAGGGCGATCCCGCTCCAGTAGTCGGGATAGCCGGGGTCGGGCACCAGGGCGGCATCCCCGGGGTTCAGGGTGATGAGAGACAGTTCCTGCAGGGCCACCTTGACCCCAATGGTGACGGCAATCTCGCGGGCCGGGTCCAGCCGCACGCCATACCGGCGCTCATACCAGCGGGCCGCCGCCTCCTTGAGGGCCGTGATGCCCGAAAACGACACGTAGCGATGGTAGCGGACTTCACCCGCCGTGTCCCTGAGGCGCTCGACGATGTGGCTCGGGGTCTCATCGATGGGGTTGCCCTGACCGAGATTGATGACGTCATGCCCGGCCCGGATCCGCTGCTCCGTCTTATCCACCAGCGCCGCGAAGAACTGGTCGGGGAGATTTCCCATACGGGCCGCCGGTCTCCATCCGCTGCCACTCATGATGAGCCTCCCCTTCTCCGAAAACGGCGGCCGTCGCAGGCACAGACGTCTCGCCGGTGATCGATCCGACTCGCACACAGTCTGGCGCCGTTCCCACCTTTTCCCGTCCCCTTCGCTGACGGCCATAGGCGGGACGGGTCAGCGACCTGAGATGCCTTTGCACCACGATGCCGGTGCGGGTGGGTGGAGCGGGCCGGCAAACCGTCGGCCCCCTCGCGCCTCTTTCCCCTCGCATCGATGAAGCGCCACCATGTAGCGTCATGCCGGGCGACCCGCGCGGCTCGGAGAGTTCCCACGAACTTCGGGCCGGAGGCGGGAACCGGCGCTCCGTCACTCACGCAGCCCCTCCCCACCGCGCCAGCGCCTGCGCCAGTTCGTCCGGCACCGGTCCTCCCCGCCCGAGCAAGCGGTCCAGGGCCTGGCGGAACGCCGCCGCGCCAGCGCGAGTCCCGCCCGGATGGGCGTGAATCGCACCGCCTGCGTTCACGATGACGTGCGGCCCCACATCACGCACCAGCGCGGGCAGCAGCCCGGGGTGAATGCCGGCCTCGGGGGCGGGCCACACCGGCCGGCGCGGTCCGGGCCGTGTCAACGCGCGCCCGATCGCAGAGGCGTCGGCGGACGACACGGTCAACGAGACTTCGCTGTCATACCCGGACGGATGGGACGGATAAGACGGATAAGACGGATAGATGGAAACGTCAGCACCGGCTGCGCGGACGAGCTGGCCGAGCGCTACCGCCGGGGACAGTCCCCGTCCGGCATACGTGAAGGGTCCGGACAGAGCCGGATGCGCCAGGATGATCGGCCTCGCCTGGAGCCGCGTCAGTGCGGTCAGCATGTCGAGGCCGACGGCATAGGGGGAAATCTGAAAGGCTTCCGCGCCCGCCGCCGCCAGACGCTCCGCCTGGGCGGGAAGGTCCGGCCCGGAGGCGGTGAGATTAAAGGCGTAGACGGGCCGCCGTCCTTCATCCCGCGCCACCTGTTCCGCGATTTCCCGTGCCCGCTCGACCCGTCGCAGCAGGTTCGATTCCGAATCTTCAAAGCAGGCAGGGTCGTCGGTGACGAGGTCCGCCCCGCCTTCCCACTGATGGTGAAGAGCCTTCTCCCAGTCATCGAACTCCCAGCCGTTCGGGCTCTTGAAGCTTGACATGAGCAAGGGACGATCCGGTACAGAAAGCCGCCGCCGCAGTCCCGGCACTCCATGCTGTGGTCCGGGCAGCGCGTGCAGGAAATGATCCGGCAACTGGAGGTGCTCCAGCCGGGTTTCCCCGTCCAGCGAGAGGTTCCCGGCTACCAGGACCAGGACGACGGACAACTGGGGCGGCAGGCTGCCTGCAGGGTAGGCGATGCGGACGGCGGTGTCCTTGCCCGTGTCGTCCACGTCCATCACCCGGCCACCGTAACCCCACGCGCGTTCCGGGGAGGCGCCGGGAAGATCCGTCCCGCTGCCCTGAGCCACCCCTAGAGCCATCCGCTCCGCCCGCGCCTCCAGGCCCGGCCCTTTTTGCACGCGAAAAGTGGCCACAATCTCA
>JBMFXK010000275.1:0-4378 GCA_049964315.1 Clostridia bacterium
CTGCGGCTGCCGGCGGGCCGCCACACCGTGCGGATCTGGTACTGGCCGCCGCTGTTCACGTTCGGCCTCGGGCTCTGCCTCGTGGGGGCGCTCGCCTGCCTGGCGCTCCTATCGAACCATCTTCACGGTATTTTTACGGATCTTTCGGAAAGTGGACTCTTCGACCCAATCCGTGGGTTGCTGTTTCGTCAGAGCGTGACGAGACGGGTAGTGTACGTTCTTTGATCCCGCCGCGCGAAAGCATGTTTTCGCTCACCTGACAAACAGCGCGCCTGACCCCTGCGGCCCAGAGGACTTGACCGAACGTGTGTGTTCCCCTCAACGTTCTGAGCTGGTGAAGCAAGAGCGGAAGAGGGGTGGTCACGTTGCGGTCGGTCCGGATCTGGGCGCGCTTGGTGGGGGTCGAGCGCGCTGTCATTGAGGATGTCGACTTCGATGAAGAAACGCAAGCCCTGATCGTCAGCGTCCGGCCCCGCAAGAAGGCCAAGCGGCGCTGTGGCGTGTGTGGGCGACGTTGTCCTTTGTACGATCAGGGCGAGGGTCGCCGTCGCTGGCGGGCCCTCGACCTGGGGGTGATCCGCTGCTACCTGGAGGCCGACGCACCGCGCGTGCGCTGCCCGGAGCACGGCGTCGTAGTGGCCCAGGTACCTTGGGCCCGTCATGGTGCCGGCCACAGCTATGCCTTCGACGACATGGTCGCCTGGCTCGCCGTGCACACCTCCAAGTCGGCCGTCTGCCAGCTCATGCGCATCACTTGGCGCACCGTCGGCCGCATCGTCACTCGGGTGGTCGCCGCCGCACAACAGCAGCGCGACCCCTTCGAGGGCCTGCGCCGCATCGGCATCGACGAGATCAGCTACAAGCGCGGTCATCGCTACCTCACCGTGGTCGTGGACCACGATTCCGGCCACCTCGTCTGGGCTGCCCCTGGCCGCGACAGCCAGACGGTGCAGCGCTTCTTCGACCTGCTGGGTCCCGAGCGCTGCGCCCTGATCACGGAGGTCAGTGCCGACGGTGCCGCCTGGATCGCCCAGGCCGTCGCCATCGCCTGTCCCAACGCCACCCTCTGCGTCGACCCCTTCCACGTCGTCTCCTGGGCCTCCGACGCCCTCGACGAGATCCGTCGCGAGGTCTGGAATGCCGCCCGTCGCCAGGGCCAGAAAGCCGTCGCCTCGCAGTTCAAAGCTGCCCGCTTCGCCCTGTGGAAGAACCCCGAGCACCTCACCGACCGCCAACGCGCCACCCTCGCCGAGATCGCGAAGACCAACCGACCCCTCTACCGCGCCTACCTCCTCAAGGAGCAGCTGCGCCAGGTCTTCCACGTCCCGCCCGACGACGCGCTCCCCTTGCTCGATCACTGGCTCGCCTGGGCGCGCCGCTGCCGCCTCAAACCCTTCGTCGAACTGGCCAAGACCATCAAGGCTCACCTTGCCGGCATCCGGGCGGCCGTGACCCGGGGCCTTTCGAACGGGCGCGTCGAGGCAGTGAACACCAAAATCCGCCTACTCACCCGCGTCGCCTTCGGCTTCCGTTCCCCAGAGGCGCTGATCGCTCTGGCCCTGCTCAACCTCGGCGGCTTCTGCCCGACTCTACCGGGTCGGGCCTGAGGGTTTCCGGACCCGATACCGCGTCCCAGCCCCCAGGTGTTGGCCGAATCCTGCCTACCGCCAGCCGCTTCCAGCTCGGCGTCTGACCGCCGCGCCATCCACGGCCAGGCGGCCCCTCGCACGACGCTCAGCGAGGCCGCGTTGGCCGGCGCCTTCATTGGCGCAAGGCCCCGCGGCCGAGCCCACCGGCCGAACACGCCGCTGGGTCGAACGCTGCCGCCAGTTGGTTCGTTTGCCGAACTATGCCAAACCCACGGATCCAGCAGAAGAGCCCGAAAACCCTCACGCTGACACGCGCTCCGCAAGCGACGGCACCAGCCCCGACGAAGACGGCGGTCAAGCAGCCCACCACGCAGCCGGCGAAGACGGTCACGCATCCCACGTACCCTGTCACGCAGCCGGCCGTGACCAAGCCGGGTGAGACCAAGCCGCAGCCAGCCGCCTCGAATCCCGTCGTGACGTACTGCGCGCACTTTGGCCCCGGCGGCGCGACCACGACGAACGGACCCTGCGGGAGCGGAGGCGGGCATATGCCAGCAGGGTTCCAGGCGTACCTGTGCCGCGTCGAGCACCGGACGGACGGGTTCTGTCAGGGCGGGTAGGTACGTTCCTGAACGTGGTCTACGCACCACCCGCGCGGCGCAGCAGACGGGCCAGATCGTCGCGGTGGCCGCGATCGTCCAGCAGAGTCTCCGCGATGGTCCGTTGCTCCGGGTGGCCGACGAGGTACCGTGCCAGACCGTCAGCGTCGATCCCCTGTCTTTTCGGCTCTTGTGCTGCATTCGTGGGCCCGGGATGGTTCGATAGACGAACCAATTGGTGGTAAGGAGTCGACCCGGCGGCGGGTCCAGCTGGTGGGCTCGGCCGCGGGGCCTTGCGCCGGTGAAGGCGCCGGCCAACGCGGCCTCGCTGAGCGTGGTCCGAGGGGCCGCCGGGTCGGGATGGGATGCGGGTAGCTGGCGCCGAGCCGGCTGCGGCTGGCGGTGAGCGGGACGCGGTCGACGCGCGGGATCCGGGACAAGGTGGTGGTTACAACAGTTACGTCCGGCCCGGCAAGGGCGGGCAGAAGCCGCCGAGATCGAGCATGGCCAGGGCGATCAGCGCCTCTGGGGAGCGGAAGCCGAAGGCGACGCGGGTCAGCAGGCGGATCTTGGTGTTGATGGACTCGACGCGGCCGTTGGACAGGCCCCGGGCCACGGCCGCCCGGATGCCGGCGAGATGAGCCTTGAGGGTCTTGGCCAGGTGGACGAAGGGCTGCAGGCGGCAGCGGCGGGCCCAGACGAGCCAGCGGTCGAGCAACGCCATCGCCTGCTCGGGGGGCAGGTGGAAGACCTGGCGCAACTGCTCCTTGAGCAGGTAGGCGCGGTAGAGGGGGCGGTTGGTGTTCGCGATCTGGGCGAGGGTGGCGCGCTGGCGCTCGGTGAGGTCCTCGGGGTTCTTCCAGAGGGCGAAGCGGGCGCCCTTGAGTTCGCGGGCCCGTGCCCTCTGGCCGCTTTTGCGGGCGACGTTCCAGACCTCGCGGCGGACTTGGTCAAGGGCGTCGGTGGCCCAGGAGACGACGTGGAAGGGGTCGACGCTGAGGGTGGCGTTGGGGCAGCGGTCTGTCACCACCTCCGCGATCCAGTCGGCGCCGTCGGCGGTGACGTCGGTGATCTGTGCACAGCGCTCGGTGCCCAGCAGGTCGAAGAAGCGCTGCAGGGTCTTGCGGTCACGGCCGGGGGCGGCCCAGACGAGGTAACCGGAATCATGGTCGACCACGATGGTGAGGTAGCGGTGACCGCGCTTGTAGCTGACCTCGTCGATGCCAATGCGGTGCAGGCCGTCCAGAGGATCGCGCTGCTGCTGGGCCGAGGCGACGACGCGGGTGACGATGTTGCCCACGGTGCGCCAGGTGATGCGCATCAGCTGGCAGACGGCGGACTTGGAGGTGTGCGTGGCGAGCCAGGCGACGATGTCGTCGAAGGCGTAACTGTGGCCGGCGCCGTGGCGCGCCCAGGGCACCTGTGCCACCACCACGCCATGCTCTGGGCAGCGCACCCTCGGCGCGTCGGCCTCCAGGTAGCAGCGGGTCACACCCAGGTCGGGCACTCGCCAGCGCCGACGACCTCCGCCCTGATCGTAGAGGGGACAGCGTCGCCCGCACACGCCGCAGCGCCGTTTCGCCTTCTTTCGCGGCCGTACGCTGACGACCAGGGCTTGCGATTCTTCGTCGAAGCTGACATCCTCGATGACAGCGCACCTGATCCCCAACAGGCGTGCCCAGATCCGGATCGACCGCACGTGTCCACCCCACTCCCGTTCTTGCTTTCGTCAGCTCAGAACGTTGAGGGGAACACCCACGTTCGGTCAAGTCCTCTGGGCCACGGGGGTCAGGTGCGCCCTTGGTTGATTGGATTCCGAAAAGGTGCTTCAGTGGGACAGGCCCACGGAACCTACAGCAGCCCTACCCTCACCATCAACTGCAACGGCTACCCACGAATGGGGAAGAAGAGTCAGTAAATTGCCCGGTGTCGCAGCTAGCACCAGCTAGCACCGTCGCAGCTTGCAGCGTGAACCACCCCGCTTCGTTCGAAGCGCGCTACACACGCGTTTCCCGACCCTCCAGCCGAGCAGGCAGCAGACTCGCCTAGCAGACCTCCATGGCCAGCGGCCGCCACGTGGGATGACAGGGTCTGACCGCTCTGATGGGTGGTGGGAGGGCCGCAGCTGCCGCTGCGGCCCTCCCGGTGAGGCCGCCCCGGGGTGGCGGGGACGGCGATGCCTTCAGCTCC
>JBMFXK010000276.1:0-4377 GCA_049964315.1 Clostridia bacterium
TAGAGCCCGGCAAACGCGTGGTCAAGCTGCACGCCGGGCAGCCCAAACACCATCGATACACCCTCACGCACCAGCTGGGCCGCCAGGGCCTCTCCTCCGGTCATCTCCATGATGCAGGCACCCCTTCGTCCAAAAATCGAAATCTGACGCGGATGACAGAGACCTTCTTCGCCAGCACGGAGGTCCGGTCCTGGTACGGTGGCGCGTTTGCCCGGCAGATTCCAAACCGGCGGCAGTCATCGCCCGCAGGTTGTCGTTCCTGTCGTGAAGACCCCTGACAGAGTGTCGGGCTCCCCTGTCATCCAGGGTTCCATGGCCCATCGTCCATGCTCCACGCATCATGAACAGAATGGCGCGCCACGTCTTCGCGAATCCGTCGGACATCTGCCTCCCGCCTTTACGGTGATTCCAAGGAGCTGTCTTGGTGAGAGGTGGCCCTGCTGTGGGCGGAGCGTGCTCTCGGCCAGCATCACGACCAGCCCGGCGCCGACGTTTGCGAGTGATGTGGGCCATCCCGTCATCGTCTGGGATAACTATCCGGTTAACTACCAGCAGCGGCACGCGCCGCGGGTCTTCTTGGGGCCCGTCCAGAACTGCAGCGCCTCGCTCCCTTCAGTGATCGCCGGCTACCTTACAAATCCCATGCAGCAGGGGGACGCGCCACGGGTGGCGCTCATCAAGGTGGCGGGCTATCTCACCCAGCTGGGTTCCTATGACCCGGCGGCTGCCTGGAGCGGCGCCGGCCTTCCAGCTCCTCCCCCGGAACCGCTCATCGAGCTGCCTGACCGGCGGTCGGACGCTGTCGCCGCCTCCGTCCACCATCAATGCCTACTGGGAGACCCCATCGGCTCCGCCTCGGCCCCACTGAGCGCCGCGTCACGACTATAGCGGGCGAGCCGACAGCGCTGGCAGGTCTCCAGAATCAGGCGCTCGACCAGGAGATCCAGCCGTGGGCGCAAGAGCTCGGCGCCGAGGGCCAGGATGGTCTCGACACCCTTACGCTGTTGACCGATCACGAGAGCGGGGCCGATACCACCTCGCCCTCACCATCGTCGGCGCCGACATCACGAACCTCAAATCACCGGCGGTGGTGCGGGACACGACGGTTCGGGTCCTGAGCTTTCTGGAGCAGTCCGTCAGCAGTAGCGGTTCCTAAGGGGTCGCCGGGAAATCGTTGATATGACAGTCCGAGGCCCGCTGACGACTTTTGAGGTGGATCTGATCGGGCACACCAGAACGGGCACGGGGTTGACCGTATGGCTCAAATGGGACCCAGGGTCTTATCTGACCGGGATCCGGATACTCCCGGCTCCAGTCCGGGCGTTGAACCTCGAATCAGATCCTTTTCAGCCGCCGTGGAACTACACCCTTAGCCCCCAGCCTGTATCAGTAACGAACGAGCGCGCCCTCGGCATACCGGAGGGTGCGCGACCGACTCCGCTGCGTTCTTCGAGAATGGGGGCGGCCTCCGAAACACGATCCCTGTCGCGTATCGAGCTTGGCGTCCCCCGCTTGCGGAAAGAGGCCCGGTACTCGTCTGTCCGCACTCACCACGGCCCCGATCAGGGCCCCCACCGCGGCGCTTGGTGCTCCACCGCCGAGGTGTGTGCAACGTCCAGGGCTTGTCCCTCAGCGCCGCATCAGGAACTCCTGACTTTCCGACCAAGGTTCGACTCGACAACGGGTGTCCAAACTAATGCCCATTCCCCGCGCTATGACGCGTCGGAGAGTGGCAGAGGAGGCGGCACAGCTACCCGCCACTATCCTCACCAGCGAACCCGCGTGGGCGTCACGGTACACGGGTAAGGAAGTCGCGTCCGAGGTCGCGGAGTCCGTCCGCGAGCACCTCGACCAGGAGAAGTCCCCAGCGCCCATCGGGATCCACGTCGGGGTCATACACGGTGACGTCAATGCCGACCGCGCCAGGAGCCAGTCTCCTAAGTAGGTCGCGAAGATGTTCCGGCTGGAGGCCCCCCGGCGAGGGGCTGTCCACCGCCGGCATTACGGCCGGATCAAGGATGTCCACGTCCAGATGAAGCCAGTAACCGCGAGGGAACGCGGACACCACCTCCCGGAGCGCGGCGGCTGCTCCTCTAACGTCGTCGACGATCTGTGGCGCAGGGATGACACGGGCGAGGAGTGCCTGCACCTCCGCGAGATGCTCGTCGTCTTCCCGACACCCCGCATGCACCGCCTCTTCTGGGTAAAAATACGGTCCCGCCCCGTCGATGTTGGCAATGGCGGGCCAGTGCCGGCCGACGACCGCCGCTAGATCCTCCCCCGCCAGGCTGGCACAGTCCGACGAGTTGCCCGGATGGCGGAAGTCCGTGTGGCCATCCAGATGGACGAGTCCAAACCGTCCCATCGAACGTAGCGCGAGCCCAGCCGCAACCAGTAGACTACAATCGCCACCCAGTACCAGCGGGACGGCACCACTCTCCCGCACGCGTCGGATGCGCTCGGCGAGAACGCGGGCGTGCCGGATAATCTCCGATTGGTTTCGAACGTGGCCCGGTACGACGTCCGGCCGGTAGCGGCCCGTCAACACTGTGCCCGCGTCAAAGGCCCCGACGTCGCGCAGGCGACGGTAGAGACCCGCCTCCCGGAGCGCTTCGGGTGCTTTCGCACACCCGGGAACCGTGCCCGTCTCCGGCGGTTGGAGTCCAAGATTAGACGGTGCCGCCAGGATGCCAATCATGATGCCTCCGGCTTCTCGGACTCGTGTGACTGGTAACATTGTAGCGGCGAAATACCCAGAGCCATCAACCGATATTGAGTCTGGCGGAGGTCGGCTGAAGACAGGGTCTTTCAGAACCCAGCAAATACATCAGCACTCGTCAGCCAAGGAACATCGGCTCCTGTCTACCGGGATAACCGAAGGCCGCCACCCTTGCGCTACAGTACTGATCGGCGGTACGACCTCCGTACTGATTGGGGCGGACCCCGGCAGCCCCATGTCTGGGGTCATGGTCATTACTCGTGGGCCAGCACCACCCGGTCCGTGTACGCGGTGTATCGAGAGACCGGCCGCCGAGTGGCGTGCGTTTGGCCGCTCCCAACAGCATCGGCCCGACCTCCGGAAGATTGTGCAACGTTGCTGAGCACCCGTGCAGGGATCCCGATCGGCTGCAACCACAGCCGAGATGACACGTCCCACGCGTGCAGTCATGGGGCCGGCGTTCCATGAACGCCGGCCGCTGATCCTTGTTGCTCGCCATGGTACGGCCGCCTGGACATAGTTCGAAGTGTAGCGGCCGTGGGGGCCTTCGCGGACATCGGAACGGCCCCGACCACGGAGCCGGGGCCGTTCAAGGTATGCCGTGACTTACGGGTGGGCGGGGATGGCGGGCCGCCCCATGATGAGCGGCCAAGGGCTGTCCATCTCTCCCACCGGCACCGAGATGAGAGTGGGCTCGCCGGACGCGAGGGCCTCTTTGAGGGCCTTCTCGAGGGCCGCAGGTCCTTCCACCTGCATGCCGCGCAGTCCGAAGGAGCGGGCCAGCTGCACGTAGTCGGGATTGACCAGGTCGGTGCCCAGCATGCGGCCCTCGAAGTCGTACTTCTGGGTCCGCTTGACGTTGCCAAAGGCGTGGTCGTCAAACACCACCGTCACCAGCCCGATGTCGTAGCGCCGGGCGGTGGCCAGTTCCGACATGCCCCAGCCGAAGCCGCCGTCCCCCGTAATGGAGACGACCGCGCGGTCGGGCAGGCCCATCTTGATGCCCAGCGCGGTCGGGAATCCGTAGCCAAGCGTGCCCTGATAGCCAGGATGGATGAGGGTGCGCGGCTCATAGACCGGGTAGGCGAGGCGGCAGAGGTAGCCGACCTGGGTGAGCTCGCTGACCAGGATGCCGTCCTCGGGAATGGCGGCCCGCAGGGCGCGCACGTACTGGGCCTGCGGCTGCACGGTCTCGATGTCGGCCAGGCAGGCCTCGCGCACGGTTTCCAGATTGAGCCAGGGGCCGGAACGGCGCGGCAGATCGTCCAGCTCGTCGGCCAGCGCTTCGAGACCTTCGCGGGCGTCACTCAGGATGGCGAGCGTCGGGTGACGGTGGCCGCCCAGGTCATTCGCTTCCGCATTCATCAAGATGAGGCTGGTGCCCTCGCGCACCGACTGCCCTGACGACCCGGTGAAGCGCGTGCCCACCGCCAGCACGGCGTCGGCGGAGGGCAGCAGCTTCGGCCCGGCCAGGCTCGAGAAGGCGAGCGGGTTGTGGTCAGAGACGGCGCCGCGCCCGTAGTCGCTCACCACCACCGGGGCCTGCAGCCTCTCGGCCAGGCGCGCCAGCTCGTTCATGAACGAGATGCGCGTGGCCAGCATGGTGTTGGCGGCGTACTTGGTCAGTTCCGAACTCGCCGGATCCATGACCATGATCT
>JBMFXK010000277.1:0-4372 GCA_049964315.1 Clostridia bacterium
TTCCGCACCGTCCGCCAGGAGGGGAAACCCGCGGTAAGGAGCGACGCCGAGGCGCAGCATGGGCGGGCCCCCATCCGACGCCGCCAGAGTCTCCACGTCGTAGCGGCGGGTGAACTCCCCCTCCCACCAGTACCAGCCTCGCCGCACCAACGACGTCTCTGGATGAAGCTCCTCGAGGCGACCGATCGCGAGGCCTTCGGCCTGGAGCCGGGCGGTCACCTCCCCCGCCAGTCCGGGCCGGGCCGCACCGGCCTCGAACCGCACCACCACTCCTGCAAACGCAAACCGCGCCACGAAGCGCGCCGGGTCCTGGTGTGCGGGTGTCACCCGCACCTGGCCCAGCACGCGGCGCTGCCCGAACCAGGCCGGCGCCCACACGCTGAAGAGGCTCTCATGGCCCGGGCCCGGGCGATACCACTTCGGGAAGGCGCCCGCGGCCGCTCCCACGGCAGCGCGGCCGCGCCTGATATCGGCCACCGCCGCCCACGGCGACAGCCGCCCCGGACTCTGGCCCGTGAAGCCCCGGCTGCCCAGGTCATGGCCCTCCTCCCGTGTTCGGCGGGCCAGATCGGGATGCTGGAGTGCGAGCTGTCCGGTGACGAAGAGGGCGGCGGGGGCGCCGGCCGCCCGAAGGTCCGCCAGGATCTCCTCCCACTGACGCCGGCTTTCAATATCGAAGGTGAGGGCGACGGTCAGCGCGCGGCCGTCCCCAATGAGCGCATTCACCTGCAGACGCCGGCCGGCCAGATCTGCCATCGGGTACAGCACCAGCCATAAAAGCAAGGCGGCTCCGGCCAGTTCCCCCCACGGCATGGTGGCTACAAGACGGCTCGCGCGTGAGCGGCGGGTCGGAACGCCCAGTAGAAGAAGCCCATCACGAACAGGATGGCCGCCGCCAGCAGGAATGGGGCCTGCGGCGCTATCTCAAACAGACGCGCGCCGACGGAAGGACCGATAGTGAGGCCGATGCCTTCCACGGTCATGAACACCCCCCACAAGAGCCCCTCCTGCTCGGCTGGTATCATCCGGGCCAGAAAGGCGTTCCAGGCCGGGAGGATAAGGGAGTACGACAGGCCCAAGAGCCCGCCGACGCCCACAAGCGCCCAGAACGAGCGCAGAAAGGCGAGACCGAGCAGGGATACCGCCGCCAGCCAGAATCCGCCCGTCAACGGCACCTGCAGACCCATGTGGTCGGCCAGACGTCCCATCGGCACCAAGAGCAGCACCGTGAGCGCTCCTGCCCCCAGCAGCAGCGCGGCAAACTCCCACTGCGACAGGTGGAGCACACGATGGGTCAACGGCTGCAGCACGGGCATCAGGAGACCGAGCACCATGGTCTGCACGAACATACCCGGCAGCACCGCCCGGAGCGGCCAGATCACCTTCCAGCCCCTGGCCGGCAGGTGATGGTGCGCGTCTTTGGAGAACTCGCGCAGTCGTGGTCCGTTCAGCAGCACCACCAACGCGAACGCCGCCACGTCGGCCCAGATTAGAATGTCAAAGGCGAACCGATCGGTCAGCTGGTTTCCGATCACGAAGTTGATGGTGACCGGACCGAGGCCCGACCCGGTGAGCCAGCCTGCAAACACCGCTCCCATCATCGCGCCGCGGTACTTGTTCGGGGTGAGCCGGTTGGTGCCGGTCACCACCGCCGGCCAGTGGGAAGCGGTGCCGACCCCCATGAGGGCCAGAAACACGATCAGCCAGAGCGGGCGATGGGCGTGCATAGCCAGTACCAGGGCCACGATTTCAATGGCCACACCGATCATCAGCGTGATCCGCGGCCCGAAGCGATCCACGAACCAGCCCGCGGGGCTGCGGCCCGCCGTATCCAGCAGGTAGTGGGCCGAGATGGCCACGCCGGCAAGACTCAGCGTGCTGCCGAGGGGGCCCTGCACGTACGCCGGCAGCAGGGTCACGATGAGGGCGGTGCGGGAAAACTCCGCGGTCGCCAGCACCCCGATCAGCGCCCATTGGGTGGAACTGATGTCAAACGGGAACCAGCGCTTAAGCAGGCGCATGCAGCCGGGGCCTTTCCAGCTCGGCCTGAACCGCCTCCGCCACGGTGGCGGCTGCCTGCGGGCGACCCAGTTCATGAGCCTGGCGGGCCATCCGGCGAAGTTTCGCGGGATGACGGAGCAGGTCGGTGATAAGGACGGCGACGCCCCGCGGGTTATGCGCCGTCACGCCGGCGCCGTGCCTGACCAGGAACTCGGCATTGGCCTCCTCCTGGCCGGGAATCTGGCGGTAGATGACCAGCGGCAGCGACCGGCACAGCGACTCCGTGACCGTGAGGCCTCCGGCCTTTGACACCATCAGATCCGAGGCGCCCATCAACTCGTGCACGTTGTCCACGTACCCCAGCGCAACCGTGGGGTGGCGGGTGTGACGCTGGAGTGCGCGCGCGGCGCGAACCCGGGCGGGCTCCCGGCCCGCCCCGATGATGAGGTTGTGCGGGACACCGATATGGTCCAGCTCCTGCAGCACCCGCACGAATTTGGATTGGGGCAGGTACGAACCGCCCATGTACAGCACGGTCGGCTGGTCGGGCAGTCCCAGTCGGCGCAGCACTTCCGTCCGGTTCACGGGAAGCTGGAAGCGGCCGTCTACAGGAATCCCCGTCACCTCCACATTGCGCGGATCGATGCCGCGACCCCGCATTTCGTCCACCATATCCTGGCAGCCGACGAAGTAGCGGTCCACCCCGCGGTGGATCCACTGGGAATGCACGCTGTAGTCCGTCATCACCACGAAATTGGTGACGTTGAGCCGCCCGCGCCGCTTCAGGGTCGCGACCACTCCCGCGGCCGTGGGGTACGTGGAGATCACGACCTTAGGAGGGTGAAGCCTGACCGCCTCAAAGAAGCGCTGAATCCCGATGCGGTTTAAGAGCGCCTGAGTGGTGGACTCGGGGTCAATGTGCTGGGTGGAAAGGTAGAACCAACGCCACAGCCAGGGCGCCTTCTGGACCGAGCTCAGGTACGCCCACCGGATCGTATAGTCGAGCCGGGGACTGACGAACGCGTAGTAGTCCAGCAGCCCCACGCGGATCTGCGGGTGCTTCCACAACAGCTGCAGCGCCAGCGCCTTGGCCGCACGCATGTGTCCGTCACCGTAACGGGCCGCCAGGATCATCACTTCGGGCTGCATCTGGAGGGTGGCATCGTGGTGCATGGGAAGCCAATCAACGAAGGCGGCCAGCTCGTTCGACGGAGTCCCCCCGTCGTCCAAGGCCAAATCCACGCACCTCCTCAACCACATTACCATAGGGATTCCGCACCCCCCGGGACATCTTATGTCAGACGTCCGACGACCTGTCCGCCGGTTGTCCGGGGTCACGGCATGTCCTAGGATCGCGGCTAGGGACGACCCAGGCAGGAACGGAGGACGGACATGAGCCGAGGACCCGCGACTGCGGTGGCGTTTCAGGGGGAGGCCGGCGCCTATGGGGAGGAAGCCGCCTCCTATCTGGTTCCCGGACTCCGGGCAGTGGGCCTCGGAAGCTTCGACGCGGTGTTCGACGCCGTCCGCTCGGGCGACATGCGCTACGGCGTCGTGCCGGTGGAAAACATATACGCGGGTCCCGTGTCCGGCATCGCCGACAGCTGGCAGCGTACCGGAACCGTCATCGCGGCGGATTTGTGGCTGCCGGTGCGCCACGTCCTGGCGGGCCTGCCGGGCTCGCGCCGGGAGGACATCACCCTGGTCAGCTCCCACCCCCAGGCGCTCGCGCAGTGCGCTCCCTATCTCCACGCCCATGGCATCACGGCGCGGGCCAGCACCAACACCGCCACCGCCGCCCGCGAGCTGAGGCAGGACGGGCGCCTCTCGGAGGCCGTCATTGCGAGCCCGACCGCCGCCCGCCGCTTTGGCCTGCAGGTTCTGGACGACAACGTATCGGCAGTGCCCGCAAACCGGACCCGCTTCTGGCTGCTGTCCCGCGACCCCCGGCCGCCTGACGGTGAAGGGCGGCTGCGATTCACCGCCGTGGCCGCCGTGCCGAACCCGGGCGAGACCGCGTCCGCCCTGGCCTGGCTGCGCTTGCGCGGCGGGAGCACGGAGCGCGTGATCCCGCTGTCGGGCGCCCACGTCCTGCTCGACGGCGCCGCACCGACCGACCCCGGAGCCGGCGCGGACCGCTTCAGTCTCTGGAGCGTCTATCCGCGAAGGACGCCCCCGCCCTGAGGGCGCGCGCGAGCCGTCGTGCCTCGCGCCCTGCCTCCCGCACCGCATCGGGAATCTGGCGGCCGGCGGCCGGGTGCCAGCGCAAGACGAGACGCCCGTCCGCCATGCGGGCGTCAGCCTGTCCCCAGAAGCTGTCCCCCATGAGCACCGGCATGTTGTACGGCCCCACGGTCCGCTTGGCCTCGGG
>JBMFXK010000278.1:0-4372 GCA_049964315.1 Clostridia bacterium
CGATGAGAAGTCGGGTCATAGGAAGGCATTTCTGGACGCGTTTCACGAAGTCTACGGGGATCGGGGCGTGACGTTCCATGTGAGCCATGTGAGCCATGTGAGCCATGTGAGCGAGGCAAACGAAGCCTCCAGCGAATCTGGCCCGGATCCTCGCGTGGCACGGGTGCGCGAGCTGTTTGGACCCAACGTGACGGTGGAGGTTCTACCGGAGGAAGGGGAGGACGGGTAGATGAGCTTTAACCCCGGCAACATGAACAAGATGATGAAGCAGGTTCAGAAGATGCAGCGTGACATGGCTCGCGTACAGGAAGAGCTGGGCCTTATGGAGATTGAGGCCACCGCCGGCGGCGGCATGGTGCGCGCGGTGTTCAACGGCCACGGGGAGATTGTGGATCTGGACATCGCTCCTGAGGCCGTTGACCCCCAGGACGTCGAGATGCTCCAGGACATGGTGCTGGCCGCCCTCAAGGAGGGTCAGCGCAAGGCCCAGACCGTGGCGCAGGAAAAGATGTCAGCCGTGACCGGCGGCCTGAATCTGCCGGGCGGGCTCTAATCCGTGCAGTACCCGGCGCCTATTCAGGAATTGGTCGACCAGCTGAGCCGGTTGCCGGGTGTCGGGCCGAAAACCGCGCAGCGGCTGGCGTTCTTTCTTCTGAACCTCCCCGCTGGTGAGGCGGAGCGACTGGCCACCGCCATCACGACGGCGCGCCGCAACATCCGCTACTGCTCGGTCTGTTTCAACTTCACCGATGTGGATCCCTGTACCCTCTGCCGCTCGACCCAGCGTGACGACCACGTCATCCTGGTGGTAGAGCATCCGAAGGATGTCGTGGCCATGGAGAAGACCCGGGAGTATAAGGGCCGCTACCATGTGCTCCACGGCGCCATCTCCCCGATGGATGGGATCGGTCCCGAAGACCTGAAGGTGCGCGAGCTCTTGAAGCGGCTGGCCGACCATGCCGTCAACGAAGTCATCCTGGCCACCAGTTCGAGCCTCGAAGGGGAGGCTACCGCCCTGTACCTCTCCCGCCTCTTGAAGCCCACGGGAATCCAGGTCACGCGCATCGCCCGCGGCCTTCCGATGGGCGGCGACCTTGACTACACCGACGAGGTGACGCTCCTGAAGGCGCTCGAAGGGCGCCGGGAGCTCTAGAACCAGTGTCGCAGGAGCCCGCCGCTACATAAGATTTTCCAGGCGGCAGGTGATCCCGATGGACGACCCAAAAGTACGTGCGGGCAGGGACTGGACCCTGTGTCTGTTTCCCCAGGGAGACGTGCCCCGACCCGGCTGGCTGAGCGAAGACGTCGAGCGGGCCTTCCGCGTGTACGTGGATCTGAAGCTTGATCGCCCCCGCTGCTCGCTCCACCGCCATCCTGCATAGAGTGCACGGTCGCGCCATAGCCTGTCTCAGGGGGACAACCCGGATGGCAGTCTCACTCAATGTCTATGGATGGATTGCCCTGCTGCTCGCGGCCGGTGTGCTCTTCGTCATGGGCCGCGCGTATTTCCAGCCGCTCGCGTTTGTCCTTAAGGCCGGCATCCAGGTGATCGCCGGGGGAGCGGCGCTCTACGCATGGGACCTCATGGTTCCCGGCACCCATTGGACCATCGGTGTGAATCCCGTCACGGCCACCCTGACTGGCTGGCTCGGCGGTCCCGGACTGGCCCTGCTGCTGGGGGTGCGGTGGATGGGAATCCATCCCATGGTGGCGGCGCTCATGCATCACATTCACCCTTGAGAGCCGTTCGCCCCGCGCGTGCGGTGCCACATCTCTGCCCGCTGGGCGGAACAGTGGATGCGTAGTCCGCGGTGGGCGCACCGGCCCAACGTGCCGGTAAAGATCCCAACGAAGCCGATGCAGTAAGCTCATCCGGAGGAGGGTCGCCGGTTGATCGCCCACGACAATCCCGGAGTGATTGCGCCGCCGCCGCTGATATACCTCGCCGGCATGGTTTTGGGATTCGGGATTGAGATGCTCGCACCCATACGGTTGAGCGGCTCGCCCGCCCTTCTCCTCATCGGCTGGGGGTTGCTGGCCCTGGCAATGGGCCTGAGCGCCTGGGGTTACGCGACCATGCGGCGTGCCGGCACGAACATCGACCCACGGGAGCCGGCGACGACGGTCGTGCAGTCGGGCCCCTACCGATTCAGCCGCAACCCTCTCTACCTCTCCCTGACCTTGTTCCAGGCCGGGCTGGGGTTCCTCCTTCGCGATCCGTGGATGTGGGTGAGCCTGGTTTTCGTCCTTGCGATCATCCGCCAGGGTGTAGTGGCCCGCGAGGAGCGCTACCTCGAAGCCAAATTCGGCTTGGAGTACCTCCAATACAAAAGCCGCGTACGGCGCTGGCTCTGATCCCGCTTTTGCGAGGGACGTTTCCTCGATTGCTGCGAACTGTTCGCAGGTAAGGGCTGGCCGCCACCTGCCGCGGTGAGCTTCTGGAGGACAGGACCGACCGAGGCAGCGTGCCCGAACCGAGGGGCGGATTGCCGGCAACAGCTTCACCCATCGTCTGCTGTCGTCAGTGGTTTTCCAGAGACCACCAGCCGTGTTGACATAATGAGCCGCCCTGAGACGAAATCCAGCTCCAGCAGCAGCGGCGGCCGTTCCCTGTACACGCCGCCACGTCCGACCGTCGGCCCGGCGCCGGTAGAGGATGTCGTCAGGCTACTCGGTGCGGCTCACATTCACGGTAGCCCACATGGTTCTGGCGGATGCTGCGTCGCCCGTTCGGTCTACCGGCCCGGGGACGATGCCGGCCGGCGCGCAAGGCATCCCGGCAGCCGTCGTCTGGTAGATGACGGTCACCCGGCGAAGTTGGAGGCGACCAGGACGCCGTGTCCGCTCCGTCCGTAGAACACGACGGGGCCAAAGGGGATGGGGTTTCCAGCCAGCGATCGTGGAACGGTTAGGTCGGCTGACTGAAGCGGCGACCGCCGTCCGGTGTCATGTAATCCCCCGCGCGGCTGTTGGCGTCATAGCCGGTCAACACGCCATCGTCACGGTGGGCAAACGAGATTCCGGTCGTCCCTCCGGTGCAGGGAAAGCTACGCCGGCCGCGCGGGCCGGTACGGGCCATAAGGTGCCACGTCCTGCCGGCCTCGGGCCAGCGGCCGGACCTGCGCGTAGGGCAGTACCCGGGCCTCCCGAGCATGGACCGCGGTAATGGCCCCGTCCTCCCCGGTGAATCGCCGCAGCATCCAGCCGTGCCCCGCGGAGGTGGTCCGGCAGATGTACGGGTGCATCGGACTCGCCACCTTCTCTGCCAAGATGCAGGCGACGGAGGCCGACGGCGTCGAGACAGATCCGGCTAAGTCCTCTGGCCCGGGCGATGGAAAGTACGGGGAAGGTCCACCCGGCGGTCGTGGATGCCGTGACCAGCGGCTGCGTGTCTCGAAGGGGTGTCGTGGCGTTCGATACTGGGGCGGCGTGAGACCGGGGTCCCGTCCACACACCCCCGTAGTGGAACCCGGGACCGGCGGTCGTGGCCAGTACACCTCCGGCCCATACGGCCCCCAGCCGGACCGGAAGCGGCGCTTGCATCCACGAGCCCCTGTGATGTCCGACTCTCCGTGCACACAAACGTCGAGACCGGTTCCCCCGTCACATGCGCCGCACGGATCGGGAATTCGTCTTGGAGCTTCGTGGCCGGGGAAGTCGGTGCGAGGAGGTGGGTGGCGACAGCCAGCCCGCTGCTCCCGTATGGACCCGGTGCCCTGATAGACGCTTGGCCCCCACGGGGCCGCCTTGCCTCTATGGTCCCCCTCCTCTTACACTGGAGGGGTTCAACAGGAAGGGGTAGCCTGTATGGTCCGGGTTCGCTACGCACCAAGTCCCACTGGCACGCTCCACATCGGCGGTGCGCGGACAGCCCTGTTCAACTATCTGTTTGCCCGCCACGAAGGCGGGACCTTCGTGCTGCGCATCGAGGACACCGACCAGGCCCGGGAAGTGGAGGGGTCGGCCGAGGCGATGATGGCGGGACTGCGCTCGCTGGGGATCCTTTGGGACGAAGGTCCTGACGTGGGCGGCGCGCACGGGCCCTATCGCCAGTCGGAGCGGCTTAGGCGCTACCAGGCGGACCTTGAGCGCCTTCGAGACGCTGACCGGGTCTACCCGTGCTTCTGCACGCCCGAAGAACTGGCGGCTGTCCGGCAATCCCAGCAGCAGGCGGGCAAACCTCCGCGCTATGCGGGGACCTGCCGCAACCTGTCTGAGGCGGACATCCGGGCCCGGGAGGGGCAGCCGTACGTGCTGCGGTTCCGCCTGCCCGAGCAGGGAGCCACCATCGTCGAAGACATGATCCGGGGTTCTGTGCGCTTTGAGCATGCGGTCCTCGATGACTTCGTCGTGCGGAAGTCGGACGGCATGC
>JBMFXK010000279.1:0-4340 GCA_049964315.1 Clostridia bacterium
GCCAGGATGGCATCGGCCCTGGCGCCCGGCATGGCGGCCCGAAGCACTACCCTCATTCGGTCATCGACGTGCACGGGGCCGGGATCGAGACACACCGGAACCCCCTCTGCTTTCAGCCACCGTGCAAACCCGGCGGCCTCGTCGTTGGAGGGCGTCCCGGCAGCCCAATCCCGCGCATCAGGATCGAGCCGGGCTCCCTGCTGGATCACCTCCCCGAAGGCATCGAAGGCGACGCCGGGGGCGGAGATTCCGACCAGGCTTGGGGACTCCTGCGGGCTCTCCACTATGCTGGCACCGGACGCCTGCCACCACTCAAGCCAGGGCGCCACATACGCGTCCGCCGGACTTGCGGTCCAGGGCAGGAACACGGTGACCGGAAACGCCCGCACGAGGGCCGCTAAAAAGGCGGTCTGTGCCGGACGAGGCTCCATCATCCCGTAAATGGCGACGCGTGCGCGCCGCAAAGGCGCGAGGTCTGTGGAAGCCGCATATCGATATAGCCGCACCTCGTCGTACCCACGCCGCACCACCTGCTCGATGCGGGCCGAGGCGATGGCCAGCGCGTCCCGCCAGCTCGACGGAACGGCCGCCAACGCCTCCAGCCGTTCCTCGTCCCGGCGGATGAGCGTGGCGGCCTCCAGCAGCGCCTCAGCTGCCCCGGGGCCGCGCCAGCGCGGTCCGACCGCAGCGCGTACATCATTGGCCAGGAGAGAAGGCAGCCCTTCATAGGGAATAAACGGCATCCCCTCCGGACGGAGAAGCCACGCGAGATCCCACAATCTCAGCACACGGTGGTCGAGTGCGGGGAGCAGACGGGTCAAAAGGTAGTGGGACAGGGACCGGCTCGCGGTAACGGTCCAGCGGGGCTGGCCCGGATCGGCTGTCGCCCACGTCCGCCATGCGCGCACCAGCGCGGCCGGCGGCCCGAGGTGAAGAATGGGGCGTCCGGGAGCGGCCTCTTGCATGAGTCTCCCTTCGCCGTGTCCACCGTTAGTCCCTTCCTAGCGCGCGTATCATGACAAGGGAGGCAGTCCGTTGCTGAAGATGGTGGCCCTGGACTTAGACGGCACCCTGCTCCGTCCTGACGGAACGGTCGGCCCCGCCACGCGCGAGCGGCTGCACCGGCTGTCTCAGGCAGGGGTAGCGGTGGTGATCGCCACCGGGCGGAGCTGGCGCACGGCACTTCGCGTCCAGCAGGTCCTCGACGCCCCGGGTCCGATCGTCTCTCACAACGGAGCCTACGCCTTCGACACACGCACCGGTCAGGAAATTTACTCGCGGCGAGTGCCGGTCCGCGCGGCCCGGACCATGGCGGCATGGGCCACGGCCCGCGGCATCATGCTGCGCTACTATCTCGGGTTCCGCAGTCCGGTACTGTTCAACTTCTTCACCGACGAGCACCGTGCGTCGTTCCTGCGATCTGAGGATCGGGTCGAGCCATCGCTGCACGCAGCCTTGGACCGCTCCCCGGTCGAGATCTTCCTGTTCGGAACCTGGGAGGTGGACAGCTTTCTGGCCCGCTTCGGACAGGAGGGACCCGGTTACGAGTCGCTGGTCTTCCCGCACGAGAACGAGCTTCGGGAGGTGAACGTGTGCGCTCCGCAGGTGGATAAGGTGGAGGCCGTAGCAGCGGTCGCCCGGCGCCTGCGCATTGCCCATGACGATGTACTGGCCGTCGGGGACGGCTTGAATGACCTGCGCATGTTGAAGTGGGCCGGGCAGTCAGCGGCCGTTGGCACCGGACTTGAGGAGGCGCGCTCCATCGCGGCATACGTGACCGACCCGGCTAATCCTGAGCCGGTGGTGGAGGCCCTGGACTGGGCCGAGCGCGTCATGGGCCCATCCATGGTGGATCCGGGTCCGGCCCGCGCCGTCCCGCGGTGGTCCTAACTGACGCACCAGGGAATCGCGAACCGGGATTGTCCTTGACGGCGGCAGCTGTCTCGCTTACCTCAGCCTGCGCCACCCGATCGATCGCGTGAGCCGTAGCCGCCGCTCATCCACCTGCACCCGCGCCTCCCACGCCTCCGCCCCCTGTTCAGCCGCCTGGGCCTTCACCACCCCTTCTTTCTCTCGCGACAGGGAGGGCGGCTCCTCGGGCGCCGCCGTCGCCGTCACCGCCACCAACAGTCGGTTGGTCCCCGCCTCCGCGGCCAGGATCACCATCCTCCACTCCCGCATCGAGGGTCGCATGCGGTAGCCCTTGCGCCGGAGATCCTCGGTGACGAGGTGCTCTCCCGCCGCCTCCACCTGAGACAGCCGTGCCATCGTGCCTCCTGGGCGCCCTGCCACACCCGATCCCGCTGCTATTCAGCCCGCGTAGGCATTACACGTCCACGAGTGTCTTTCTGCTCCACGCGGTGGCAACTGCGCACGGGACGCCCGCTGGAAGAGTCCACGCTGGCTTTGCGGGGCGGGTCCGTCGCCGGGGCCGGTATTGGCAGCGGAGGGGCGAAGCTCTACCCCCCGAAGGTGCGAGCGAATTCGTCTCGGGTGAGGCCGTACAGGATGTCGTCGACGTACCGGCCCTGGGTGAAGTGCACCTGCCGACGCACACCTTCGGCCCGGCAGCCGAGCTTCTCCAGCATGCGGATCGAAGCGGGGTTCCCCTCCATGACGGCCGCGTTGAACTTATGCAGGCGGCGCTCGCAGAAAGCGTAGCGGAGCAGGATGCGCATGGCACGGGTCCCGTATCCGTGGCCCCGATGGCCCCGATCAATCTGCAGGCCCACGCTGAAGGTGCCGTGCCGCTCGTCGATGCTGTTCAGGTTAATGCCGCCGAGGTAGTCACCGGCAAGGGACTCGATGGTGAACATGATGCGGTGAGAGGTCGACCGGAAGTCAGCCCACTCTTCCGCAAACTGGTGAGCCTCGGTTTCGGTGGGCGGCAGCTCAACTTCCCCCTCCAGCAGGCGGCGGGCGGGGGTATCGAAACGATTGGCGTAGTGCGCCTCCCAATCGCCAGGCCCGATCGCCCGCAGCCGGAGGGTGTCATCCTGCCAAAAGTACTCCGCATCAGGACTCTGAGGCATGGTGGTCACCCGCTTTCCGCGACGGAAGACCCGCCGGCTTCCGGTGGCGCTCGCCGCAGGTCGCGGTGGCGCTGGATGTGATTGTACGGCACGGCCTGCACTGCGGCCACCGATCAAGCCGCCGCAGGCCGCGGTTCCAAAACCGGTGCAGGACCTGGGGTCAGCGTGCCGAAGGAAGCTCCAATCACATGGGGGTCGGTGCATCTAAGATGAGCGATGAGCGGTTTCCAATGGACCCGGACACGCTTGACCCCGCACTGCAGCGTGCGGGACTGGAGGCCGCCTTCGACGCCATACGCGCGGTTTTCCCGCCCACGCCACTCCTGGAGAGCATCAGTCTGAGCGCCTTTTTGGGCCGGCCCGTCTGGCTCAAACTGGAGACGGTCACACCGGTGCGCGCGTTTAAAGTCCGGGGCGCCATCGCTAAGGCGGCCGAGCTTCTAGCCGGCGGCCGGGAAGGCGGGCTTGTCACCGCTTCTGCGGGCAACCACGGTCTCGCCGTCGCTTTCGCGGGCCGGCGGCTCGGGCGGCCGGTGACCGTGTTTGTCCCTGACCATGCCAATCCGGTCAAGGTGGCGGCCATCCGTGCGATGGGTGCAGAGACCGTCTTTGCCGGCCAGACACTCAAGGACCTGACGGCGCAGGCGCTGCCGTTTACGGAACGCACCGGCGGCGTCTTCGTGCATCCTTTCGATGACCCCGTAGTGATTGCCGGCCAGGCCAGCGTCGGCCGGGAAATCGCAGACGCCCTGCCCGACGTCTCTCAGGTGGTCGTACCGATCGGGGGCGGCGGCCTTGCTTCCGGAATCGCGCTGGGCCTCACCTATTACGCGCCCCAGGCCTCGCTGGTGGGTGTGCAGATGTCCGGGGCCGACGCGATGCTGCGCTCCGTATCAGAGGGTCGCGTCGTGACTCTCGACCACGTGAGCACGGTGGCTGATGGCCTGGCGCCGGGTACGGTTTCCGACCGCACCCTCAGAATCGTGGGAGCCCGGGCGCGCGACCTTATCCGTCTGGAGGACGAGACCCTCTTCCCCGCCATGCGCGTCCTGCTGGAACGGGAACGCGTACTGGCCGAACCATCCGGGGCGGCCGCGGTGGCCGCACTCATCTCCGGTGACGTCAAGGGTGACGGACCGGTGGTCGCGGTGATTACCGGCGCCAACGTCTCCATGGAGCACCTGTCAAAGGTGATGGCCACGCCTCTGCCGTCTGGCCTAGAGGGGTAGTCCCCACGTCCGGCGGGCGCGTGGACGCCCAGGTTGGGGGAACCCGATGGCGCATCAGCGGCAACGGCGACACCACGTC
>JBMFXK010000280.1:0-4327 GCA_049964315.1 Clostridia bacterium
CATCCCGCCCGCCGGATCAGGGCCTCGATGCGAGGATTGTTGGCGTACATCACGAGGTGCTCCTGCCGGAGACCCGCCTCCACCGCCGCCACGACGTGCCGCCACACAGCGGCGCTCCCCGCCCCGAGCTTCCCCTGACGGGCCTCCTTGGCGCGCGCCAGGAGGGTATCGGCCAGCGGTGTCAGGAACTGCTTACGTCCCCGCCCCACCTGAAGCTTTTCCGCCACATACACCAGCGCGTACTCTGTGTTGGCGTCGGATACGGTCATGCTGTATCCCGGTGCCACGGGCACGGTGACCGGACCCAGCGCTTGAAGCAGCCGCGCCAGCATCCAGGTGTCCACCAGGATCACCCCGTCGACCTTCGGCATGCCGGGCACGGTGGCGGCATACCGCTCCAGGCGGGCCAGGCTGGCGGGGGCGTTGGGCGAGAAATTGGAGTCCATCATGCTGACGGTCTGATAATGAAAGGCCCACCGGATCGGAAAGGGCGCCGGCACGGAATAGCGGGCGGCCTTGGACGCGGTCGAGATGCCCTGCACCTGAACCGGACCGATGCGGGCGTCACGGACCGTCAGCACCGCCCAGGCAGAGTAGAAGCCGCCGGTGGCGCGAAGCTCCCCGCCGTCCTGAAACATGACCAGATACCGGGCCGGACCGGTAATGCCCAGCGCCGCCCGCAGGGGTGCCTGCGCGCGGGCCAGGGAGCCCAGGGCGGCAGCCGCCTGATCAATGCGGCGGTGGGCCCGGTACAGAGCCCCCAGAGCACTCGGCCACGCCGGCGGACGCACGGCGGCGAGAGAGGCGGCTGCGCGGAGCGCCCGGGCACTGGGTGCGAGGGGGTGGTTCAACAGGCTCAGAAGCTTGGTCAGGCCGTCACCACCGGAACGCTGCATGACCTCCAGCAGCTGTGTCCGGAGCGGGAGCACGGCACGAACCAGATCCAGCGCCCCCGTGTCGTCGGTCCATGCGGCCGCGACGTAGGGACCGACCAGGGGCAGACTCCCGAACGACCGGAACGGACGGATCTGCTGTCGCAGCGACAGCAGATCCGCATTCAAAACCGGCACCTGGTCCAGCGCCGCCCGGTAGTCGCCGCTCATGGCCGCCGTCTCCACCACCGTGACTTCGTGCGCCAGTTCCCGACCGCCCAGCAGCAGGGGCCGTGCCACCACCACCACCAGGACCAGGATGGCCACGATCAGTGTCGCCGCCAGGCCCAGGATCCACCGACCCCACCGGTGCCTGCGGTGGCCGGGAGGGGCTTCGATAGGATCAGCCCGACGACTCTTCATGCGGGGGGGTTTCACAATGACAAGGCCAAGCCTGGCATTTTAAACCAACCTAAACCCATCCCCGGCGGCAAGACGCCGGGGCGTTTCAGCAGGGACGCCACCGGCGGTGTGGAATCGGAAGGAGACGGGATCGGGGGTGAGGAGCGCGGATCGGAACGCAAGGCTGACGTTTCGCCTCGGCCGGATGGAATGGGGCGGGCTGCTGTTCCTCACCCTCCTGGCCGTGCTGGTACGGGTCGTGGGCGCGGGAGCTTACCACGGTTATGCATACGACGAAGCGTATTACGTGGCGACCGCGCAGAATCTTCTGGGCCTCCCGATGCTGCACGGCTCGGCGCTTACCGGACCGATCACCCGCTTCACCGATCCCAATCTGTTTTCCGCTCCCCCGTTTGGCAAGGAACTGATTGCAGCCGCCATCTGGCTGTTTGGCAACCATCCCTGGGCATGGCGGCTTCCCGGCGGGCTCCTCGGCGCCAGTCTTCCGGCCGCCGGCTTCTTTCTGGCCCGCTTTCTGTTTCCAAAGCCCCGTCTCGTGGCCTGGACGGCTGGTTTCTTCCTGACGTTCGAGGGGCTGGGCATCGGGCTCAGCCGGGCGGCGCTGCTGGACTCCACCGTGGTGCCGCTGGCGGTGTGGGGGATTCTGGTCACCGTGGTCGCCGGAGTGGGTCTGGTGGCCGAGCATACGCGCACGAGCCAGGTCCTGGCTCTGCTCGGCGGGGGTGCTCTCCTGGGACTGGCACTGGCCACGAAGTGGACGGGTGCCCAGGCTCTCCTTGCGGCCGCCGGCATCCTCGCGGTCGGATTCTTCTCCGCCCTGCGCCAGCTGCCGAACCCGCGTGCCTGGCCGGTGCTGAGGACCCTGTTGCTCTATGCCGCCGCACTCGTCGTGGTGCCGCTGGCCGTGTACGTGGCGACGTATCTATGGGGAGCGGGGCCGACGGGTTTCGCCAACGGGGTGCCCGCTGCGGCCGGATTTTTAGGTGGTGTGGTCTACATCCAGCACCGTCTGCTGGACGCGATGTGGGCGCTGCAGTTCACGCACCCCTGGCTCGCCCCGGCGTGGAGCTGGTTTCTGGTTCCGCGCCCCATTTATCTGGTTTCGCAGCATACCGGCAGTTGGCATTCGGCAGTTTACGCGCTGTCCAACCCGTGGTGGGTGTGGATGGGCGGTGTGGGCCTCCTGTTGGGCCTGGTTAAGCTGCTGCGCCCGGGCCTCCTCCCGGCCCTGCCTGGGCCGCGCGCGTCGTGGATGTCGCTCTGGATCTGGACCGCTGCCTTCTACGGCACCTGGTTTCTCACCCCCCGCTCCAAGTTCGACTATTACTTCTACCCTATGACGGTGGCGGTGGCGTTGGCCGCCGCCGCCATTCCTCCCCTGCTCCGGCGCCCCGTCCGGCCCCAGTGGGCCCTTCGCGCCTACTGGACGCTGCTCGTGCTGACCACGCTGTACCTCTTTCCCCTGTGGGTGGGCATCTCGCTCCCGAACACCCTCTCGTACGATCTGGTATGGGTCCCCACCTGGGGACCGATTCCGAGCTCCAGCAGTGTGTCCGTTCCGGCACCCAGCACCGTGGTGAGCCTCCACCCGCTGCACGGCGAAGCCGTACCCGGCGCTCCATCGGCGCTTCCCGCGACCATTTCCGCCGCAGGATACGGGCCGACCCACGAGGCCTTTTTCGGGGCGACTTTTGCCGCCCTGAACCTGGGCCTGCCGGCTGGCGGGCCGGTGGACGGCACGGTGGCGGTTACGGCCGGTGGCGACGTGTACGCCGGCACCACCGCCGACCAGGTGCTCGCCATCAGCGCCCGGTCCGGGCTCCGGCTATGGACCGCGACGGTCCCCAATCAGGTGATGACCATGCCGCTGGTGGTGCCGGGCAAGACCCAGACGCTGGTCGTGGTCGGACTCGGCAACGCGCAGTTCCGCGGCTACAACCGACGCCAGGGATGGATCCGCGGCACCGGCGAGAACGGGCTGGCAGCGTTTGATGCCGCCACCGGGCGTGAGGTGTGGATGGCCCACACCACGGCGGAAGACATGGCCAACCCCGTCTATCAGGCGGGCATGCTGTACGAGGTCACCGGGTCGGGACGGTTTCTGGCCGTGAACGCCGACACCGGTCGCATCCAGTGGTCCCTCCAGCTGGTGGGCTTTGACAGCCTGTCCGGCCTCCAGTATGTGAACGGCCATGTGCTGGTGGCCACGAATGAGTACCTCGTCTCGTACCCGGCCCGCTCCTCCACCCTGTGGAGCATTGATGTGGCGACGCACCGGGTGGCGTGGTCCACCACCCTCCCGGCGAAAAGCGGCCTTTCGGACTGCAGCGTAGCCGTTCTGGGCGACACCGCGTACATCGCCGGCGTCTCCCGGATTCGGAGCACCTCACCCCTTCCCACGCTCACCGAGCAGCTTTACGCCGTGAACGCCACCAGCGGCCGCGTGATCTGGATGCGCCCCCTGGGCGCCGGCCACCTGAGCCTGAACCAGGCCGAGGTAGCCACGCCGCTCGCCACCCCGGGTGCCGTCTTCATCGCCAATCCGGCATCGGGGGTAGCGTTTGCGTTCACACCCTCCGGCACCCCACTGTGGCACACCAGCCTGGCGGGCGGGGCCGCCACCGGGGCGCCGGTGCTGGCCGGAGACCGCCTGTACTGGGCCACCGGCACCAGTGCGATTGACGTACTGGGTGCCGGCTCGGGCCAGGTGATGGCCTCGGTCAGCCTGCCGACCGGACCCATCGGTTCGTCATCACCGGTCATGGTGGGCAATTCCCTGTGGTTCGGCACTCAACTGGGCTACATCGACTCGCTGGCGGTCGAGCCGTAACGGGCGAGTTCCCCGCATGCAGTCGCCCCCGGCACGGAGAAAGCCTAGGATGGCGGTACCCGGCAGCGAAGATCCTATGCTGTCCCGAGGAGGAACCATGGCACTTTCGCGGCCGCGGCAACCGCCGCCACGCCGTGGCCGAGTCGGTGCGGCCGCCCGTCCAGGCCATCGTCCAGCGGGCCTCGCGGACGGCTCTCGCAAC
>JBMFXK010000281.1:0-4325 GCA_049964315.1 Clostridia bacterium
ATCCTCATCCTGCTCCACATTATCCTGATCCGGGTGAAGGGCGTCGTGCCGCCGTATCCGGGCCGGAGCGAACCCGTGGACGCAGAACCGGAGAGGAGGGTGTCCGATTCCGGATCCTAAGCGGGACGTGACCCATCACTACAGCTATGTGCGGGCGGACTTCGTCAAGCACCTCGCCGCCACCACCCTGGTTATCGCGGTGCTGACGGTCGTGTTGTCCGCCGTTTTCCGTGAGCCGGTACGGCCCGCCTTGACCATCGCCACGGTCGCCTCGAAGACTCCGGTGCTGTTCGAGCAGGTTGCCATGGCCGATCTCACCGGCACCGGCGAGATTGCGACCTACGGTCCCCCCTACAACGCGGGAACCGCCAATGTTCAAAGCCCCTTGCAACGCATGGTGGGCGTCATACACCCGGTGAACCCCGAGGTGGACTTTGTGTTGCGGCCGCTGCAGATGGCGGCGACGGTGAATCCCTCGCTGAAGTCCGGACTCAGAACGTGGAAGGCCGCTCCGGCGTCCCGTCAGCAGGCCTGGGCCCTCCGATATCAGAAGGCGCTCGGTCAGGCCCATTACGCCGGGGGACGGGTCGTGGTAGCGCCGGGTCAATACGGCCCCGTACCTGTCATGATGCAGGGACTGCTGCAGCTGGGTCAGAGCGGCCTCATGGCCGGTGCCCTGAACCGCAGCCCGGCCGACTACCAGTTTGACAACATGATGTCGCTCTTGTTCCTGCAGGGCTCGCCCCTGCAGGGTGCCGCCAGCCACCTTGAACTGCTGGGAAACCAGTGGGGCATCATCCATGAGGAGAATGCACCGTATCCCGGGCCCTGGTGGATGACCATCGTGACGGCCATCTACCAGATTCCGTATGTGGCCAACGCCTCGTCCGGGGATGCCATGGCCCTTTCGCTGGGCTTGCTGCTGTTCGTGATCCTCATGGTGGCGCCCTGGATTCCCGGTGTGAACCGCCTTCCCCGTTACCTGGGGGTCTACCGGCTCATCTGGCGGGACTACTACGAGACGCACGACAGACCCACCCCGCCGGAAACCACCACGCCATGAGAAATCGCAGGCGCATGCCCCTGGGCGTGCGAGCGCGCCTGGCGCTTGGAGCGGGACTGGGCATCTTCGGGTTGGGACAGATGGGCCGCAGCGTGCTGCCGTTTCACGCGCTCGACTTCGCCGCCGGTGTCATGTGTCTGGCAGCTGGCGCGTTTCTCACCATCGGACTCATGACCGCTCGCGGAGGCGCCTAACCGAAGAAGGCCTGTATGAGGGCGCCGCCGCCGACCGTTTCCCGCCAACAGGGTCCCGGAGTTGGAGCCTTGTGGCCGGGTGGCCCGCTGTTCTGCAGGGGGCGGAGCTGATGCGGTGCCGTGCCCCATGGCCGTTTTATGGGTCCTGGCGGGGGGCTGGTGGCCGGAGGAGGTTTCCGACGGGCACGGTCCGGGCGGCGCCGGCGGCGAGCGATCCGCTCATCGTGGCGGGAGAACTGTGCGTACTCATGACCTCGGCCTCGCCGGGCGTGGTGCATGACGCCCACCGCACCGGGCCCGGGTGCTCAGGCTGGCGACGGGGTGGGTCCGCCGCTCACATCCGGTCGAATAGACCGTGCCCCGGTCTGCCGGCGTGGATACGATGGACTACGTCGGACCCGCCATCCGGTACCGTGGTACCGACCGGGACATGATCACGCCGCATCCGGCCTGCTCCATCCGCCGAGGCCGGAAGGCTGCCGGATCGACTACTTCCCGAGGGCTGGTGGTTTATCGCCGCGCAGGACGGGAATTGCTCCGGCAGGCACCGGCGCTCGACCGCTGGATGCGAACGGGGCGGTGGGAACCGCTCTTTCACTTCGCCGCGGCGCGCGACCTCGGTCTGCGACCGCGGTCTCCCGGAGTGGCGGATGCGGATACGGGTGGGCGCGCTAGCCGGTTACAGGCGGCCGTACCACCAGGACCGGTACCTCGGCCAAGCGTATCACCATATCGGTGACACTGCCCATGACGAGGCGCCCGAGCCCGCCTCGGCCATGTGTGGACATGGCGATGAGATCGGCGCCATGCTTGTGGACCGCCTCCAGGATGCCCCGCGGCAGCGTGCCGACGTGCGCGTCGGTGCGCACGCGGTCCTCGGGAAGGCCCGTCTGTTGCTTCACCGACGCCAGATACTCTTCGGCGGCGCGGGTCTGCTCGGTGAGCGGGGTCATGGGCACATCCCATGTTCCCACCGGCCCCCAACCCGGAGAGGCTGCACCCCATGCGGCCGGAGTCGGAGTGACGACATTCACCAGCACGATGTGCGCGTCCAGGTCGCGGGCCAGCTCCAGCGCGGTGGGAATCACGGCTTCGGCCAGTGCCGAGCCGTCCAAGGGAATCAATATGCACTGCATGGTGTTCTCCCTCTCTCTGTGTGTCTCCCATTCTCTCAGTGCAAGTCTGTGTGGGGCCGGACGTCGCGGTCGGGGCGGAAGGGCGACAGGTCCAGGACGGGGTCCGCGCCAGATATCTGGGCCGCCACCAGATGGGCCGAGTAGGGTCCCAGCAGCAGGCCGCCCGCGCCGTGGCCGGTGATGGTATAGAGGCCGGGAACATTCGCCACGGCTCCGAGCAGCGGCCGTCCATCAGCCGACGCGGGCCGCAGGCCAACCCGCCACTCGCGCACCACGGCGGACTTCAGGCCAGGCGCTACCCGAAACATCTCGGCCAGCACCTCCGCCTGACCCCCTGCGGTCAGCCACGGAGCGTACCCGGATCCGGCCTCACGCGTAGCGCCGGCGACGATGTGCCCGTCGGGCCACGGCAGGATGTAGTGCCCCCGGAATCCCTCCAGGATAGGCCATGGGTCGCCCTGAGCGGCCTCCAGGTCCACGTGGACGATCTGCCCCCGGTGCGGCAGCACCGGCACCGTGGACGCGACAGCCTGCAGGAGGCGCGAAGACCAGGCCCCCGCAGCGACCACCACGGCGTCGGCCGCCACCGGTCCCTCAGTCCCGTACACGCCGAAGACGCCGCCGTCTCCGGCATCCAGCGCGGCGACGTCCTGACGGATGAAGCGGGCTCCAAGAGCTTCCGCCGCGGCCCGCAGGCGCGTTTCCAGGAGCCGGCCGTCAACGCGCGCGCCGTCAGCGTGGTAGAGGGCTCCGATGACGGGGCCGATAGCCGGAAAACGCCGCTGGAGTTCGACCGGCTCCATATCCACGACGTCCGCCGCGCGGCCAATCAGGGCCGCGCGCGCGCGCTGGAAGGCGTCTTCGTCTCCGTCCAGAGCCACCAGCGCCAGCCCCGCTGCGCCGTAACCGATGGCCTCCGCCGACAGCAGGCGCACCAGGGCTCGGTAATAGTCGTGCGCGCCCACAGCCAGTTCGTGATAGGCGGTGTCCGAGACGCCGGAGGTGGCTCCGGATAGGATCCCGGCGCCCGCGGACGTCGCCCGCCCCAGATCCTGGCGGTCAAACACGATGGTTTCGATTTGACGCCGGGAAAGTTCAAAAGCCATGGCCGAGCCCATGAGCCCTCCGCCCACCACCACTGCGCGCACGCTATCCCTCCCGCCTCTACGATAGCAAGTTCGACGCCGCAAACCGTCCAGATTGCTCCAGAAGGGACTCGGGGCCGGAAACTCGAACGTTGCTGTATGCCGCCTCTGACGTCGACTGTCCGCCGGCGCCGCCTGGGCCCCCGGGGCCCCAATGCCGTTGCCATCCTCTGGACCGAACCGGCTTGGTCTCTGGCCATGGCCTGGCAGACCTCTTACCTGACCGTTTACCTGGTGCGCATGGGCCTGGCGCCGGCAGGAGTGGGAGCCGCCGTCGGACTGGCCGCGGTCGTGCAGGTCGCAGGTTTGTTGGTGAGCGGCTACCTGGTGGATCACCTGGGCCGCAAGGTCGTCATCATGGCCGGCGACTTCGTGGGCTGGGTGCTGACGCTGGGGCTTTGGGTGCTGGATCCGAGGCCGCTGGTCCTGGCACTTGGCGTGGTGCTCTTGAATGGCTTTGCGTTTGTCACCCCGGCCTGGAACAGCCTCTTTGCCGAAGATGTGGAGGCCTCCCGGGTCTCCTATTACTTCTTGATCCTGCAGGGACTCACCCTGTTCGGCGGGCTCGTCGTGCCGCTCTTGGCGCCGGTGGTTGCGCATACCGGTGTCAAGACATCCGGCCACGTGGCCCTCGCCATCTCCTGGCCGCTGGTGACACTCGCGTGGCTGCTGCGTGTGTTCTGGCTGCGGGAGTCGTCCGTCGGGCACGCCCAGCGCGCGGCGCGCAAAGCGGGAACGCACCCACCGCTGCGGGAGCGGCTCCGCCACGGCTTCGTGGGCGTCAACC
>JBMFXK010000282.1:0-4313 GCA_049964315.1 Clostridia bacterium
CCTCTTGCTCCGGCGCCCGCCGGGTCGCGAGGCCTACCCCGGAGATGTGTTCTACCTCCACTCCCGGCTCTTGGAGCGGGCGGCGCGCCTGGCCGACGAGCACGGCGGCGGGAGCCTCACGGCCCTTCCCGTGATCGAGACCCAGGCTGGTGACATCTCGGCCTACATTCCCACCAACGTCATCTCCATCACCGACGGCCAGATCTTCCTGGAGACCGACCTCTTCTTTGCGGGCTTCCGCCCCGCCGTGAACGTTGGCAACTCCGTCTCCCGGGTGGGCGGTGCGGCCCAGATTCGCGCCATGCGCCAGGTGGCGGGACGGCTGCGCCTCGACCTGGCCCAGTATCGGGAGCTCGCGGCCTTCACCCAGTTCGGGTCGGATCTCGATCGGGCCACCCAGGAGCGCTTGAACCGGGGCCAGCGCCTGATGGAGGTCTTGAAGCAGCCGCAGTACCAGCCCATGCCGGTCGAAGAGCAGGTCGTCGTCCTGTTTGCCGCCACCAATGGATTCTTGGACGATCTTCCGTTGACCGCCGTGCGCGAGTTCGAGCGCGGATTCCTGAGGACCCTGCGGGAGGAGCAGCCCGCCATTCTCGAGGCGATTCGCACCGAGAAGGCCGTGTCGGACGACACCCAGGCGAAGCTCCGGGACGCGATTCACGCCTTCAAAGAAACGATGGTGGTCTAGATGCCGGCACTCGGGCTTCAGGCTCTCAAGCGCAGGATCCGAAGCGTCGAGAACACGGCGCAGATCACGCGTGCCATGAAGCTGGTGGCCGGCGCCAAGCTCCGGCGGGCCCAGGAGCGTGCGGAGCGCTCGCGCCGGTACTTCATCACCATCCGGGAGACCATGGCCCGGGCGGCGCAGAGCGCGGGCGCGCTGACCAAGAGTCCTCTGTTCGAGGAGAGGCCCCTCACGCGCGAGGCCTTCGTGGTGGTGTCGTCGGACCGCGGCCTCGCCGGTCCCTTCAATGCCAACGTGATGCGTCTGACCGCCGACCTGATGCGAAGGAGCGAGGGCGCCGCCAGCGTGTTCGCCGTGGGGCGCAAGGCCCGCGACGCATACCGGCGCCGGGGGGTGCCCGTGCTGGGCGAGTTCATCAACCTCGGCGACGATCCGCACTACTTCCAGGCCAAAGCCATCGCCGATACCATCATTGCCCACTACCTGGGCGGTGAGGTGGACCGGGTGACGCTGGTCTACACCGAATTCGTGAACGCGATGGTGCAGCGCCCGAAAGCCGTCACCCTGATCCCGATGTCGTCCGAGAACCTGAAGATCGAGGCCGCACAGGCGGGGGATGACGCGCAATACCTGTTTGAGCCGGACCCGGAAACGGTGCTGGCCGACCTGGTCCCGCGGTACGTCGAGGTGCTGCTGTACGGGGCGCTCCTGGAGTCAAAAGCGAGCGAGCACGGGGCGCGCATGACGGCCATGGACGCCGCCACCAAGAACTCCGAAGAATTGCTGAGAACCATGACTTTGACCCGGAACCGCCTCCGGCAGGCCGCCATCACCCGCGAGATAGCGGAACTGGTGGGTGGCGCCGCGGCTCTCGAGTAATCGCATCTGGACGGAGAGGGGACATCTCAATGGCGGAAAGTTTCGGACGCGTAGTGGAAGTGAACGGGCCGGTGGTCGAGGTGGAATTCCCCGCCGAGCACCTGCCCGCGATCTATAACCAGGTGATCGTGGAGGACGAGGACCGGGACGCGCCGGGAGAGGGACCCGAGACGGCCACCGACCGCGAGCGGATAGAGGTGGCACTTGAGGTGATGCACCAGATCGGCGACAACCGGGTCGCCTGCATTGCCATGGCCTCCACCGACGGCCTGGTGCGTGGCATGCGCGTGCGCGACACCGGCGGACCTATCCGGGTGCCCGTGGGCGGGGAGACGCTCGGCCGCATGTTCAACGTGCTGGGCAAGCCGATTGACGGGAAGCCCGCTCCGGACAACGTGGAGGTTTTCCCGATTCACCGGCTCGCCCCCAGCTACACCGAGCAGGCGGTGGCCACGGAGATTTTCGAGACCGGACTCAAGGTGGTCGACCTCCTGGCTCCATACGCCAAGGGGGGCAAGGTGGGACTCTTCGGCGGCGCCGGGGTGGGGAAGACCGTCCTCATCCAGGAGCTCATCCACAACATCGCCACCGAGCACGGCGGTTTCTCGGTGTTTGCCGGCGTGGGCGAGCGGAGCCGCGAGGGCAACGACCTGTTCCGTGAGATGACCGAATCGGGCGTTATCGACAAGACGGCGCTCGTGTACGGGCAGATGAACGAGCCGCCTGGCGTGCGCATGCGGGTGGGACTATCGGCCCTGACCATGGCCGAGTACTTCCGGGACGAGGAAGGCCGGGACGTGCTCCTGTTCATCGACAACATCTTCCGCTTCGTGCAGGCGGGCTCCGAGGTCTCGGCACTGCTCGGCCGGATGCCGTCCGCGGTGGGTTACCAGCCGGTGCTGGCGACTGACGTCGGCACGCTGCAGGAGCGCATCACCTCCACCAAGAAGGGATCGATCACGTCTATTCAGGCCATCTACGTGCCGGCCGACGACTACACGGACCCAGCGCCGGCCACGACGTTTGCGCACCTGGATGCGACGACCAACCTCGAACGGCGCATTTCGGAAAAGGGCATCTTCCCGGCGGTGGACCCGCTGGCGTCCACGTCCCGGATCCTGGACCCGGCCGCGGTGGGTGAAGAGCACTACCGGGTGGCGCGCGGCGTGCAGGAAGTGCTGCAGCGCTACAAGGACCTGCAGGACATCATCGCCATCCTGGGCATGGACGAACTGTCCGACGATGACAAGCTCACCGTGTCGCGGGCGCGCAAGATCGAGCGCTTCCTGTCCCAGCCCATGTTCGTGGCCGAGGTGTTCACCGGGCAGGAGGGGCGCTACGTTCCCATCAAGGAGACGGTGCGCGGCTTCTCCGAGATCCTGGAAGGCAAGCACGACGACCTCCCGGAGATGGCGTTCTACATGGTGGGCGGCATCGACGAGGTCATCGAGAAGGCCCGGACACTTTAAGGAGTTCTGGCGATGGCAGATTATCCGCTCACCGTGGTGACGCCCGAGGGCGTGGTGTATGAAGGTCCGGTCACCGAGATTATCCTGCGTGGCAGCGAAGGGGAACTGGGTGTGCTGGCGCACCATATCCCGCTCGTGACGGCCGTGCTTCCGTGTGTGCTGCATATCATCGAACAGGATGGCAGTACAAGGCGCTTTGCGCTTGGTGGCGGCTTTCTGGAAGTGGGTCGGGAGGAGACGGTGGTGCTGGCCGATACGGCCGAGCGGCCGGAGGACATCAACCGCGCACGGGCTGAGGAAGCGCGCCGGCGGGCCGCGGAGCGGATCGAGCGCTCCGGGCCCGACGTCGACACGGAGAGGGCCAAACGGGCTCTGGCCCGTGCGGACGCGCGCCTGCAGACACTGGACGTCTAGTGGCGCAAGGATCCGTTCGTGAGGGTCCGGTGCCGGCCGGCGGCGGGCGGAAGATCTTCGGACTCCCGGCGACCGGCCTGTTCCATCTCCTCGTCGTGTATTTGGTCTGGGGCAGCACGTATCTGGGCATCCGCCTCGCCGTCAAGGGCCCGGACGGTTTTCCTCCTTTCTTTCTAGGGGCCGCCCGGATGCTGGTGGGCGGGGGAGGACTCCTGGCGTACGCCTGGATCCGGAAGCTTCCCATCCGCTTCAGCGCCCGGAACTACGGAGTGGCGGCACTGTCGGGCGTACTCTTGTGGGTTGGCGGCAATGGCCTCGTGATGGTGGCCGAAAAGCATCTTCCGTCCGGATACTCCGCGCTCGTCATGGGCGGGCTCCCCATCTGGGTGACGATTATCGGCCTGTTTGCCGGGCAGCGGCTTCGCACCATTCTGGTGGCGGGCATGGGGATAGGGCTGTCGGGGCTCTTCCTGCTGACCCGCTCCAACCTGAACCTATCGGGCGGCAGCCATCTCCTCATCCTGATGGTGGTGGCGGCGAGCTGGTGCTGGGCGCTCGGGATGTCGTTCCAGCGCTGGTGGCTGACCGAGACCGATGCGCAGGCCAGTTCGGCCTGGCAGCAGCTGTTTGCCGGGGCCGGATTCCTGATCCTGGCCCTCGTCACCCGCGAGCCGTTTCCGCATCCGGGCGGGACCGCCCTGTTTGGCGCGGCTTATCTGGTGGTGATGGGGTCGTGGCTCGCCTTCACCTCCTTCATTATCGCGACCCGCATGCTGCCCATGACGGTCGTGACCACCTATTCGTACGTCAACCCGCTGGTGGCGGTGGTGCTGGGCGCTCTGGTGCTCGGCGAGAAGGTCACCGGC
>JBMFXK010000283.1:0-4303 GCA_049964315.1 Clostridia bacterium
CGGCGCTCATGAAGGCGGCCCACACCGGTCCCGCCGCAACGTCGCCGGTCATGTGAAAGGACGTGTTGTTGTCGTTTCCTACCCAGACCACTCCCACCAGCTGGGGCGTAAATCCGGCCAGCCACGCGTCCCGCTGACCCGAAGACGTGCCTGTCTTGGCCGCCCCCGGGCGCCAGAAGACCGAAGTCAGGTTGTTGGCGGTGCCGGAGGCGTTCGTGAGCGGGGCGGTAAACAGCTGGTCGACCACGTAGGCTACCTGCGGGGATACAACCCGGGTGCGGACGGTCGGAGCCTGATAGACGACCCGCCCCGCGGCGTCCTGCACCGACAGAACCGCGCGCGGTGTCACCCGGTACCCGCCGTTGGCCAAAGTGGCGATGCCGTCCGCTACCTGCAGGGGGGAGACGGAGCTGGATCCGAGGGCCGTCGTCAGGTTATCGGCCAGGGGGCTCGTCATGCCCATCTTGTGGGCCATGGCGATCACGGCCGGCGGTCCGAGCGTGTTCATCCATTTCAGGGCTACGATATCGTCGGACATGGCGATGGCCTCGCGCATTGTGAGTGGACCGTTGAACACGTTCCCGAAGTTGTGGGGCACGTACCAGCCCCCATGGCCGTTCGGAAAGCGCACAGAGGCTGAATCCTTGACGCTGGAGGTGGGGTATCCCTCGGCGATGGCGGTGGTGTACAGGAAGTACTTGAACACCGATCCCGGCTGGCGGAAGGCGGCGGTGGCCCGGTTAAACGTGCTCACAGAGTAGTTCCGGCCGCCTACCAGCGCGGTGATATTGCCGTTGGCAGGGTTGAGCCCGACCAGTGCTCCCTCCGGTTCGGGCACCCCGTTGACAGATGTGGCGGGCGGCATGTCCGCGGCGAAGGCCGTGTTGGCGGCGGTCTGATCTTTCGGCTTCAGGCTCACCGTGATGCGGTAGCCGCCCGTGTAGAGATGGGAGGCGACGGCTGGGGCGACCTGGGCCAGTTCCTGGTTCACGAGTGCGAAATAGTAGGGCGCCCGATCCTCCCAGTTGGGGGCTTGTGCCCCCGCCAGGGACAGCGGTGCGGCCTCGGCGCGGATCGCCTCCGCCGGGCTGATGTAGTGGAGCGAGGCCATGCGGACCAGCACCGCGTTGCGCCTCTGCACCGCGCCTTGCGGATTGGCGTAGGGATCATAATAGCTCGGGGCGGTCACCATGCCGGCGAGCAAGGCGGCTTCGGGCAGGGTGAGCGTGGCGGGTCCGTGGCCGAAGTACACTTCAGACGCCGCGCCGATGCCGTAGGCTCCCTGACCGAAGTAGACGTCGTTCAGATACTCGTCCAGTACCTGACTCTTGGTGTAGGTGCTGCCCAGTTTCAGGGTCAAGAACAGCTCCGCCACTTTCCGGCTCAGGGTTCTCTGCTGCGTCAGGTATAGATTCTTGGCCAGCTGCTGGGTCAGGGTTGAGCCGCCCTGCAGGACCTGACGGTGGACCAGGTCAGTGAACGCGGCGCGGGCGATGCCAACCGGGTCGATGTTGGGCTCAATCCAGAAGCGGTCGTCTTCGATGGCCACCAGCGCGTTCTTCATCACGGGCGGGATCTGGGTGGACGGCACCGGGATCCGATTCTCGGTGTTGTACAGTTCCGCCAGCAGCTGTCCCTGCGTGTCATACACCATCGTGTCGATCGGCAGCGTGGGCAGTGGCAGGGCGAGAAAGGTGCCCGGGCCGACGACGGCGACAACCGCCACCACCAGCAGGGGAAGCGTGATGCTGGCGCCCGTGCGCGATACGCGCTCGATCAGCCCGTGCCACGCGCGGGAGACCCAAGACGACCGGCGGTGCCGTGCCTTTCGACTTTCCACGCACCATCCCCCTAGGTCAGTATGCCCGCGAACGCTTTGGCTACCGCTGACGCGGCCGTTGCGACGGCGTGGGACAGACCTTTATAATGGACCGGATCTGACCGGGGTCTTCCCGCGGTCGAAACCACGAGGGAGGCCCGGACTGTTGTTGGACACCCCGCGAACGTTCTGTCTGGTCGCTGGCGCGGCCGAAGCTCAAACCCGTCTGACTGCATTTGATCGAGCGCTGCTGGAGGCGGGCATCGGCAACGTCAACCTCGTCAAGATGAGTTCGATCCTGCCGCCCCATGCGAAAGAGGCAGCCGGGCTCCGGATTCCCCCAGGCTCCCTGGTGCCCACCGCATACGGCGCCATGACGTCGGAGCATCCGGGAGAGCTGATTGCAGCGGCTGTCGCCGTGGGCATTGGGCAGGCGGACGACTACGGCGTCATCATGGAGTTTTCCGGGCGCTGCACCAAGCAAGAGGCGGAAGCCGCCGTACGGGCCATGGTGGAGGAAGCGTTTCTGTACCGCGAAAGAACCCTGGAACGGGTTCTGGTGCAGGGGGTTGAGCATCGGGTCGACAAGATTGGGTGTGCGCTGGCCGCCTGCGTGCTCTGGAATTAGGAGGGGCCATGGCAGACAACGTCTGGTTCACGGAACTACAGACCAACGACGTCACGCTGGGGCTGCGGATAAAGGCAGTCCTCCACCGCGAGACCACGGCGTTCCAGCAGCTCCTGGTGCTGGATACCGATGCGTATGGGCGGGTGCTGGTGCTGGACGGGGCGATCCAGACCACCGAGCGTGACGAGTTCGTCTACCACGAGATGATGGCGCACGTGCCCCTCACGCTGCACCCACACCCCCGCCGGGTCGGCATCATCGGAGGTGGGGACGGCGGCGTGCTGCGGGAAGTGGTGAAGCACCCGGAGGTGGAAGAAGCCCACCTGATCGAAATTGACGAGCGGGTCATCGAAGCGTCACGGGCCTACTTTCCGGGGCTCGCAGTGGCGTTTGAACATCCGCGGTCTCACGTGCACGTTACGGATGGAATCAAATTCATCCGTGAGGCGCCCGAGCCCTTTGACGTCATCATCATCGATTCCACGGATCCGGTCGGCCCCGCCGAGGGCCTGTTTGGTGAAGCCTTCTATCAGTCCGTGTTCCGGGCGCTGGGGGATGACGGCATCGTGGTGGCGCAGTCGGAGTCGCCCCTACTTGAGCCAGAACTGATTCAGACCGTGCAGCGGGGCCTCCGCAGCGCGTTTCCGGTCGTGACCCTGTATCTCGGAGCGGTGGCCACCTACCCGACCGGGCTCTGGACGTTCAGTCTGGGCAGCAAGAAGCCGCTCTTGGCCCCCCGCGCGGTGGGTGAGTTGAACACCCGCTACTGGACGCCGGCCGTGCAGGATGCTGCGTTCGTGCTGCCGCCAATGGTGCGCGAGCTCCTGGGATGACGCGAGCCCGCTTCGCGCGCACCGACCGCTTTCTCGGCTTCGACGCCGGCTACGAAGCGGCACGCTGGGTGCTGGGCGGCATCCCCATGGACTTCACCGCCTCCTTTCAGGCGGGATCGCGGTTTGCCCCGCCGCGCATCAGGGAGGCTTCCTACGGTCTGGAGACGTACTCGCCGGCGCAGGACGCCGATCTCGGCGACCGGCGACTGCATGACGCGGGTGATCTCGAACTGCCCATCGGTTACGTCGAGAAGAGCCTCGCCCGGATCGAAGAGGCGGCATCCTGCGTCCTGGCAGACGGCAAGCACCTGCTGGCATTAGGCGGCGAGCATCTGGTCACGCTGCCCCTCGTGACCGCGGCACACCGCGTCTGGCCCGATCTGGTCGTCGTGCATTGGGATGCGCACGCGGACCTGCGCGACACGTACCTCGGGGAGCGGCTCTCCCACGCGACCGTGCTGCGGCGGGTGGCGGAGCTGGTCGGAGACGGGCGGGTCTACCAGTTCGGCATCCGCTCCGGGACGCGGGAGGAGCTTCAATGGGGGCGGGAGCACACCGAGCTCTTTCGTGATGCGGTGGCCGAGCCCCTCCGGCGCACGCTGACGGAATGGGACGGCCGGCCCGTGTATCTGACGATTGACGTGGACGTCTTCGATCCCGCCTTCATGCCGGGGACCGGAACCCCGGAGCCGGGCGGCATTACGCCCCAGGAAGGCTTTCAGGCGCTCTTGTCGCTGGCGGGCCAGAACATCGTCGGCGCGGACATTGTGGAAACCATGCCGGCATCCGATCCCTCCCTGCGCTCTGCCCTGCTGGCCGCCAAACTGGTCCGGGAACTGGCGCTTCTGGTCACCGCCGGAGACGGCGCGTGAGTGCGCCGTCGCGCCTCCAACGGGTCCGCAGCGAGCTTGAAGCCGCACTCAATGAGGTGATCGCGGCTATGGGCGCGCCGCCCCAAGCGGCTGTCACGCTTACGGAGCCAACGGAAGACGGCCGTGCCGATCTGACGTCCAGTGTGGCGTT
>JBMFXK010000284.1:0-4280 GCA_049964315.1 Clostridia bacterium
CGGAGCGCCTTTGGGTTCGAGCGCCAGTAGGCGTGCAGGAATCCGGCCGCCCACGTCCGACCGAGTGCGCCGTCCTCCCCCGTCCGGCCGGCACCGTCGCGTTCGATCCAGGCGGGCCCCAGGCGGGCCGTGCCATCTCCCCGCGGATGAGCGCCGCGTGGTGAAAGGCGTGTCCGCGAAACCGGGCCCCGGCCGTAAACGGACCGCCCGGCGCGGCCTCTAGAATGCGATAGCCAAACCCCTGCAGATCCGGCCGGAGCGCCATGTCGGCCGGGACCACGCCCAGCATGGGGACCGGCTCTCCTGTGCTGGCGCCGAGGGTCCGCGCCAGCCACAGGTATCCGTCGCACTCGGCCACCGTCACGAGTCCGCCCCGGATGCGCTGGCGGTAGCGCTCGTGGGCCTCCTGGAGGCGCTGGAAGCTCGGGACGAACTGCTCCGGAAGCTCCCCTCCCACGTAGAGAAGCCGGGCGTCCGGAGGGATTGGCTGGACTGCTAAGGGGCTGAAGTACTGCCGTTCGGCACCCAGCTCCTCCAGGAGTTCCAGATTGGCCTGATAGTAGAAGTGAAAGGCCGCGTCACGCGCCACTCCACCGGAGTGGTGCGGAGGGGGGGTCCCGAGTGACGCCCGCACTCTCCACCGCCCTGTCCCCCGCTCGCAGCAGTCCCTCCAGCACCGCCGCATCGACGGCGCTTTGGAACACGCCCGCCAGTTCCTGCAGCCGCCCCGGCAGGGCCTGCATCTTCGCGGGCGGGCACCAGGCCGAGGTGGCGTTCAGGCAGGCTGAGATCGGGACGGTCCGGCAGGGCGTCCAGGGTGGGAGCCGGTGGTTTTGCGGATAGCTGCTGTCACCAGCGCCGCGTGCCGGCTGCCACCCACCCGGTTCAGGCCGACGGCTCGGATCGAGTGCGCCCACTGCCCGGCCAGATCCTGAAAGCCGCCACCACGGCGGCCGCACTCTCCGCCACGCGCGCACGGCTGGCATCGACGCCATCGGGGCTCCCGCTGTCAAGGAGCCCCATGACGCCTTCCACTACGCCGAGGTCGGCGCCCTGCATCCCGCGGGCGAACTCCCGCCGCACGTCAGATTCCCCGCCCATCCATCCATCCATCCCTCCCTCCATTCATAATTCAAGCGTTCGGCAGACCCGTCCGCTCACCGCCTCATGGTACGAGCCGTGGATGTAATCCGGTCCCACCTTGAAGGGCTGCACGATGAGACCTCGGCGCCGCAGCAGCAGGATAAGAAGGGCCGCGGCGGTGGTCTTGCCGCTGCCGCTGGCTGGCCCCGACACGAGAATGCGCGGCGCGCTCACGACTCGGTATCTCCCTCCTGGCGTCACACCGGGACCGCCTCGGGGTCATTCACCGGACGGACGTTCCCGGGCGACTCCAGCATCACCACCGGCTCCGACCGGAAGAGGGCCGGGGCACGCGCAAGCCGCCTGCGACCGGCTGCTGACCGCTCGGTGCGAGATCCTGGTGGATGCCGAGCCAGTTGTCCGACGCGTCTTCAAAGTCTCCCATCTGCCACGCGCGAGGCCAAGTCTGGTCCCCGCCCGAACAGCCGGGAATAGAACGCGAGCCCGCCAGCCGCGTCTCCCACCTGAATCTGAAGGGCCAGGCGGCCGAAGCGCGGATCCCCCATTGCATCATCCTCCGCTGGCGGTTAGGACATCCCGCAGCGCTCCTTTCGGTGTGGCGTTATGGAGCGGCCCACATAGGAACAGGTCCGTCAGCGCACGCTCCCTTCAGGAACAGGAGGGAGCCATGGGACCCTGGGGCACGCTGACGCGGGTCATTGCCGCGGTAATCGTCCTGCCGGCGTCGGTCATCATCGTATCCGGGCTGCCCTGGAATCTCGCGCTGACGCCGGTGTGGGCCGCGCTGCTGGCCGGCGCCCTGACCGGCATGATCGGGGCGGCGGTCGAGAACTACGTGGCCGTGCGTCTGTCCGCGGCGGCGCGATTGGTCCTGTGGACGGGCCTCAGCGGCCTGGTGCTGTGGCCTGCCGACACCTACCTGCCTGGCTTCCATCTCGCCTTCTGGGCAGGGACCGTCGCCAGTCTTGCCCTCGGCCTGGTGGAGGCGATCATCCCAGCCGCTGTCACGGAGCACTGACCGCAAGCAGCCGCATCTTAAATCGTGACCACAGAAGCGGCGCCCACAACAGGCCCACGGCGGCGAGGCCCGCGGCATACGCCGTGTGCAGCCCCGGAACCAGCCCCGCCAGCGCCACGACCAGCGACGCCCACGGAATCACCCGGCCCGTCGGAAAGCGAAAGCAATGGGTCTCTTTGGCGGCCATGATGCTGCTGGCGGCCATGAGCAGGCCGACGCCAAGCGCCGCCGACCCGATCAGGACCAGAGACCCCAGCACGGCCACACCGATGACCAGTGTCCGATAGCGCTCGATCCACACCAGGAAAAAGTACGCGGCCGAGAGGGTCGACGCGGCCAGCAGGGCCAGATCCGCAGTGACCAGGGTGGGTGCTCCGGCGGCCAGGGCGGCGCCCCGCAGGATGAGAGCCCCCGCCGCCACGGTCAGGGCAACCCGGTACACCTGATCCCGCCAGGGGGGATACGGTTTCGGGGTGACGCCTGGGGGCGGGGTGAGGTGCAGGACCAGGTCTTCAGGACTCATCGCGGCTCTCCTTTGCGGGCATCAAAAGCCCCCGCATGGCGTTCTTGACTCCCGGCACGCCGCGCAGAGCGCGGAGTGCCCACACCGTGCCCGACACGGCCACCGGCAGTCGTCGTCCTGACCGAGACCCCGACTCAGCCGCCACCACGGTTTCCTGGCCGGGAAAGCGCGACGCTGCTTGCCGCACGCCATCCTGATCGACATCGGCAAACCGCGTGACGCGAAGATACACCGCCCCGTCGCTCTGTGGCCAGTGCCACCCGAACGCTTCCAACGGATCCGGGTTCACCACCGACTCTGCCGCTGCCACCGGCACGTCGTCAAACAGGGACAGCTGCCCGGACCGGGTCCGCCCGGGATCGGGTACGCGTTCCGCTCCCTCCAGATCCCGGAGCGCATCCGCGTGCCACAGCGTCGGCAGCGCCCGCTCGATGGCCGCCACCCGCCGGGCGAGGTCCGTCACGCTCGTGTAGAGGCCGTTGGCCTCCCGCTCCGCCACCACCCGCTGGGCCAGCTCCGAACCCACCCCGCGAACCGCCGCGAGGCCGAGGCGGACCCCGCCGCCCTGCTCCTCCGCAGAGGGTCCCGGCTGACTACGATTCACGTGCGGAGAAAGGGGCGCCACCCCTTCGCGGAAGGCCGCGGCGATTGCCCGGCCGAGGCTCTCACCATGTCCCCGCGTCGCCCACTCCCCCGCCCAGAACGCATAGGGGTGATGTGTCTTCAAGTACGCCATGTAGTAGGCGAGAAATCCGTAACAGGCCGCGTGCGCCTTGTTGAAGCCATAGTCCGCGAACGCTTCGATGCGGGGCCACAGTTCCTGCGCCTCCCGCATTCCAACCCGGGCCGCGGCCCGGCTGAGAAACCGATCGCGCTCACTGGCGAGCAGCGCACGGTCCTTCTTCGATACGGCCCGCCGGAAGAGGTCCGCCTCGGCCCAGCTGTACCCGGCGGTTTCGCGCACCAGGGCCATGAGCTGCTCCTGAAACACGAGGACGCTTCCGGTCTCCAGCGGCGCCAGCGTCCTCTCGCGACGTTCGCGCAGGTAGTCCCGGATGTGATCCATCGGTCCGGGACGAAAGAGGGCCACCGTCAGCATGATGTCGGCCACCGACGCTGGCTTCAGGTCAGCCAGGAGCTCCTTGACTCCCCGGCCATCCAGCTGAAAGATGCCTTCGGTCTCGCCATGCCCCAGCAGTGACAAGGTCTCCGGGTCATCCCGCGGGACGTCAGGCAGTTCCGGCACGGACTCGGCGATGCGCGCCCGCACCTCGCGCACCACGGACAGGGTGCGGAGACCCAGCAGGTCGAGCTTCAGCAGGCCGAGGCGGTCCAGGTCCCCCATCGGCAGCGTGGTGACCGAGGCATCAGCCTGGAGCGGCGACCACGCGCCAATGGGTCCTGGCGCCACCACCACACCGGCCGCGTGGGTCGAGGCATGACGCGGGGCTCCTTCGATGGCCCGCGCCACCGGCAGCCAGTCCGGTCCACCCACACCCAGGGCGGGGGCGAGGGCCGCAACTTCAGCCAGTGCGCTCTCCAGGGTCACATCCGGCCGCTGCGGGATGAGCCGCGCGGCGGCGTCCACCACGTCGGCGGCCACCCCCAGCGCGCGGCCCGCATCCCGCACCGCAG
>JBMFXK010000285.1:0-4253 GCA_049964315.1 Clostridia bacterium
ACGACATGCGAAACGCTCGAGACGTTAGAGAGGTTAGAGACGTTGGGAAGGAGGATAGAAGCCATGGCACGCAACGGCCGGGGACTGCTGCCGCAGCAGGTGCGGGATCGTTTTAAATACGAGGTGGCGGAGGAGCTCGATCTATTGGACTCCATCGCACAAAAGGGTTGGGGAGACATGCCGACTCGAGACCTTGGCCGCATTGGCGGCACCATCGGCGGCAACATGGTGCGGGTGATGATACGCCACGCCGAGCAGCAATTGGCGGCGCGGAGCACTGCCGAACCCCAGGAATAAGCCTTCACAGGATGACGGCGGCGATGCCGCCCGTCATCCCCATAATGGCGGCGAGTGCCAGGCGTCCCCAGAGCGGACCGATGGGCCAATGGCCCACCTCGGCCAGAAGGCTTCCTAGAACCGCCAGGGTCACGGCCGCCAGGAACCCGTGCAGGATGGCCCCGTTCTCCGTGCGCCGGCCGGCCATGAAACCAGCGACGAAGCTCACGACCGCATCCATCAGCCAGATGCCGGCCGCCATCAGCGGTCCTGCCAGGTCGGTGTGATAAGCCGCGGAGGCCAGCACCAGGGCACCGACGAGAGCGGCCAGGGCGCCCAGAACCAAACCGCGAACCGTGGCGTGTACGCTCACCCGTCATGCCCCCGAGTCACCGTACGCGCTCGGGTGGTCATGTAGACCCGCTGATCCTGTCAGCGCCCTTGATCACGATCTTCACCGGCCATGTCCCGCTCCGCGCGGCGCACCAACCGACGCACCATATGGCCGCCAATCTTTCCCACTTCGCGGGTGGTCATCCCGCCCCAGCCCCGCCGCTTCACGTCGTCGTCCAGGCCCAGATCGTCGGTCACGTCCTCCTTGAGCTCGTCCAGTTCACGCTCGACAGCAGGCGGTCGGATCCCTGCCGTGTTATCCCCGATGCGGTCCACCTCCCTCGTCGGCTAGGATATCCGCTCCGGCCGACGGCATGCCGGGCACCTCGACTTCGCGCAGATGCCCCAGCTGGTCAAACGCCGTGACCTCAAAGCGGAGCGGGGTCAGGGCGATGTGCCCGGCGCTGACCACCGCCACATCGCTGTCGGGTGCCTCCCCGTGGTCCACCGGTTGACCGCCCAGCCACCAGACCACGCGCCCTCCCTCCTCCTCTTCGCTCTGAAATTCATTGCGGTAAATCCGCCGCCCCAGCGGCGCGGGAACCACTCGCCGCGGCGGGCGGCCCCGGTAGGGCGGCAGATTGACGTTGTACACAACGCCGGGGGGCGGCGGCACGAATCCGTGTTCGAGCCACCAGGCGACGAAAGCGGCCGCGAAGCGCAAGCCCGCCGGAGTTGCCCGCCCCTGCGAAATGGCCATCGCCGAGTGGCCGAGGAAACTGGCCTCGATGGCGGCGGACACCGTTCCTGAGTAGAAAACGTCCCGCCCCAGATTGGACCCGTGGTTGATCCCGGAAATGACCAGGTCAGGCTTTTCGGCCATCAGCACGTCAATCGCCAGCTTCACGCAGTCCGCCGGCGTCCCGTCCACCGCCCATGCCCGCTCCGCTCCCGCGACCGTTCGCGGTTCAGCGTACAGGGGACGGGTCAAGGTGATAGAATGTCCGCTGGCACTCCGTTCGCTGGCCGGGGCCACGACGGTGACCCGGGCGCGGACTCCCACCGCTTCGGTCAGCAGCCTGAGCCCGTCCGCGTCAATCCCGTCATCGTTGGTTAAGAGCAGATGCACCTGGCGCTTCCTCCTGAACTAAAAACTGCTCCAGCCGCCCGCAGATCCGATCAATTGTCCCCACTGCCAGCGAGGGCCCGGGCAGCGAATTGACGAACAGCGCGCCGTATCCGCGCGCGGCCGGCACGATTCGCGGATCCAGGACTACGACCGCGCCGCGATCGCTCTCGGTGCGCAGCAGCCGTCCGAACCCTTGCTGAAAGCGCAGCACCGCTGACGGCAGGGATCGAGCCCGGAAGGGATTCTGGCCATGAGCGGCGAGATACTCCGACCGGGCTTCCTCCAGCGGCTCATGCGGGGACTGAAAGGGCAGCCGCGTTACGATGACCAGCGACAGGGCCGGACCTGCCACATCAACGCCCTCCCAGAAGCTCCCGGTGCCCACCACCACCGTCCGCCGATCGCGCCGCAAGGCGGCGATAAGCCGCCGCGGCGGGCCGTCCTGGCCCTGCACCAGCACCTCGATCTGGTCGGGGGCCAGGACGCGGCGAAGCTCGGACCCCAGCTGGTTCAGCATCACCCGGCTGGTGGTGAGAATAAGTGTGCGCCCCCCCACCACGCGGACGAGCCGGCCTGCGGCCTCCCGGCAGTACTCCGGGTGCGCGGGATCGCGGGGATCCGGCGCATCGGTCGCCAACCCGAGCAAGGCCTGTTGCGGAACCTGGAACGGGCTCGGAATCGAAAGGACCGTTGGCTCGCGCACCCCGATGCCCAGCTGGCGGGCCATGTACTCATGCCGGCCCCCGACCGTCAGGGTGGCCGACGTCAGCACGACGGCGCCCGGCACCCGGCTCCACAGCTCACGGCCGAGCAGCTCCGCTGGAGTGATGGGTGCGCGGCGCAGCAGTACCTCGACGTCCCGGCCCCGTCTCTCCCACCAGTCCACCCAGGCGGGATCCGCGTCGCCGAACTGCGCCAGCATGTCCGCCACCGCACCGCACTCATTGGACAGCGCCTGGATGCCGAGCCAGAGGGCCTGCTCCTCCATCCCCGGACCGACGACCCGGGCCGCGTCTTCCATCAAGCCCTGCAGGACCTCGACCGCGTCGCGCGCCGCCTCTTGGGTCCGTCCCACGACGGCGTCCACACCCCGGGCGTCCCACCGGGCCCGCACGCTGGCATCAAGCCGGACGGCCTCTCCCTCTCGCTGAAGTTCCGATGACAGAGCCGTCACCGCGACGTCCACGTCCGCCAGTTGCAGGGCCAGCAGTCTAACCCGGTCGCGTGCGTGCGTGGCTGCGCTGACCAGTTCCGCATAGGGTATGCGGTTCAACAGCGCGCGGCCGTCGGACGCTTCCCGGAAGCGCCGTGACAGACGCAGGGGAGCAAGCGAAAACCCCAGCACCTGATCCGCCGCATCGCCGAGGCGATGGGCCTCGTCGACCACGAGGTGGTCGTAGGCGGGCAGCGCCCCTTTCGGCCCGGCCGATAAGAGCAGCGCATGGTTGGTCACGATGATGGCGCTGCTCTGAGCCTGCCGCCGGCTCGCCCGCAGAAAGCATGGCCCGGCAAAGCGGCAGCGGGCCCCGGCGCATGCGTCCACGTCCGCCTGCACGCGCTCCCACAGCAAGGGCGCCCCCGAGGCGCGTCCCCCTCCCCAGTCGTCGCGTTCGCCGTCGGGCGTCTCCGCAAGCCACACCAGGAGCGAGGCGAGGGCCAGCCGCTCCTCCGCATCAAGGGCCAGCGCGCCCACCTCATTGACGGCGTCCTCCGTCTTCAACAGGCACAGATAGCGTGAGCGGCCCTTGATCAGAGCAACCGGCAGATCCTCCAGGCCGGCGGCGTGCAGCGCCTCGGGCAGGTCTTTGCCCCAGAGCTGGTCCTGCAGCGCGAGCGTGTGCGTCGCAACCACTGTACGCTCTCCGTGTGCCGCACGCTGAAGCACCGGGAGCAGATAGGCCAGGCTCTTGCCCACACCGGTGCCTGCCTCCGCCATTACCGTGCCGCGGGCATCCAGGGTTTCCACCAGGGTCTCGGCCATCTGCCGCTGACCGCTGCGCGGCTGCCAGCCGGGATGGATGCGCGAGAGGGCGCCGTCGGCGTCAAGCAGCTCCAGCGGATCCACGATCGTCTCGCGCGCGGCCGGCACAGGGCTGGGAGCGGCCGGATCCGGTGCCGCCCGATACAGTGGATGCGGATCATCTGGCCCGTCTTCTGCTTCCCACCACTCCCATTCGGGTCCGAAGAGGAGCTCAAGCCAGCGCTGGACCACTCGGGGCAGCCTGTCAAGCTTGCCCGCAATATGCGTGACCAGCGCAGCCGTAAAATCGGCGTCCGTGCGCGCGTCATGCCATGTGCCGGGATCATGGCCGAACGCTGCCCCGAGCTCTTCCAGACGGTAGGAGGCAAGCCGGGGAAACGCGATGCGAGCCCATGTCAGCGTGTCCGCCGAGGCCGGGAGACGGAGGCCCGCGCGAGATAGAAAACTCCGGTCAAACTCCAGGTTGTGGCCCACCACCGACAGATGGCCCGCAAAAGCCCGTGCGTCGGCGATGGCGGACGCTAGATCCGACGC
>JBMFXK010000286.1:0-4218 GCA_049964315.1 Clostridia bacterium
GGTGGCCCTTCTGGGCGACATGCTGGAACTGGGTCCCCTCACGGAAGAGGCCCACCGGGAGGCCGGGCGCCGCGCCGCCGCCACTGCAGATCGTATTCTTGCCGTAGGCGAGGCTGCCCGGGGCCTGGCGGAGGAGGCGCGTCGTCTCGGGGCCCATGTCGACTGGGTGCCGGATGCCGAGGCGGCGGAACGCTGGTGTCGGACCGAGCTCCGGCCGGGCGATCATGTCTATGTCAAGGCGAGTCGAGCGATTGAGCTCGACCGGCTGGTGGGGCGCCTGGAAGCCTGGGGGGGCCCGTCGTGAGGGCGGCGCTGGCCGGGGTCATGGGACTCGTGTTTGCGCTCGGGTTCGGCTTTGCCCTTATCCCTCAGCTGCGCCGTCTCAAGCTGGGCCAGCCCATAAGGGATGTGGGCCCGGCCCGCCACCAGAAAAAGGCCGGCACGCCGACCATGGGTGGCATTATCTTTGTACTGGCGGGGTTCGTATCCGCCCTGGTGTTCGACCTGCGGGATCCGCTGGTGTGGGGACTCCTGGTGTTGGTGGGGGGCCATAGCCTGATCGGATTTGCCGATGACTACCGCAAGGTGGTCCGGCACCAGTCGCTGGGACTCCGGGCGCGGGAGAAGCTCGTCTACCAGATACTGCTGGCAGTGCTGTTCGCGTGGTTTGCCGCCCGTTACCTCCATGCCAACGTTGGCTGGAGCACGCCCTGGGGCGCGGTGGTGCAGCCCGGTGTCTGGTACTATCCGCTGGTGGTGCTGGCGGTGCTGGGGTCGGCGAACGCGGTCAACATCACCGACGGGCTGGACGGGCTCGCGGGCGGCGCCATGGCGATTGCCCTGGTGTTCTTTGTCCTGACCGGCTTCTCCGTCCATCTGGATGGGGGAATCTCCATCGCGGCCCTGGCGTTCCTGGGAGCGGTGGTCGGATTCTTGCGCTACAACCTGCACCCGGCGCGGGTGATTATGGGCGACACGGGATCCCTGGCGCTGGGCGCCCTACTGGCCGGTCTGGCGGTCGCCAGCCGGACCGTCTTCATTCTGCCCATTCTGGGCGGGCTCTTCGTCTTGGAGGCGCTCTCGGTGATTGCGCAGGTCACGAGCTTCAAGCTCTGGCGGAGGCGAGTGCTGAAGATGTCACCCCTGCACCACCACTTTGAGTTGTCCGGCTGGTCGGAGGAACGCGTGGTGGCGACGTTCTGGGCCACCGCCCTGGTGTTCCTGGTCTGGGCCAAGCTATGAGCCGCGAGAGCGGGACGCTGCGCCGCGGCGAGATGGATTACATCCTGTTGGGCGCCGTGCTGGCCCTCCTGGCGCTCGGCACTCTCATCGTGTTTTCCGCCAGTTCGGCCGATGCCTTGGAGCGCTTCCAGAATCCCTACCACTTCTTTGAGCGGCAGGTGTTGTGGAGCCTGCTGGGCCTTGCGACGCTGGCCTTCACCAGCCGTATGAACTACTGGCGCTGGCCGCGGTGGGCTTTCATTCTCTACGTCGTCTCGGTGCTTGGCCTGATAGCCGTGCTGGTGCCCCACGTCGGGCAGGACATCAACGGCGCCCGACGCTGGGTCCAGGTGGGGCCGCTCGTGGTGCAGCCCTCGGAGCTGGCCAAGCTCGCGATGGTCATCATGTTCGCCTGGCTGTTTACGCGTCACCAGGACAAGATCACGGAGTTCTGGCACGGGCTCCTGCCGCTGGTGGGCATGGCGCTGTTGGTGCTGGGGCTCATCCTGCTCGAGCCTGACCTCGGCACCACCATCGCGGTGGGCGGCACCTTCGTGATCATGTTGTTCGCAGCCGGCATCAAAAAGCGGCATCTGCTGGGACTGGGCGCGGCGGCGGTGCCGGCCATGATCTGGGCTGTCTTTGGCGAGGCGTATCGCCGCCAGCGTATGCTGGCCTTCCTCGACCCGTGGAAACACCCCCTCACGTCGGGGTTCCACACCATCCAGGCACTCCTGGCGATGGGTTCGGGCGGCATCTTCGGCGTCGGCCTGGGCCACTCCCTGCAGGCGTTCGGGTACCTGCCCGAAGACTATACCGACTTCATCTTTGCGATCCTGGGAGAGGAGCTTGGCCTTATCGGAACCCTCTTCGTGATTGCGCTGTTTGCCGTCGTCGCCTGGCGGGGCTTTCGCGCGGCCATGCGGGCACCCGACACCTTCTCCGGATTGTTGGCGCTCGGCCTCACGTCCATGATTACGATTCAGGCGGCCATCAACATCGGCGTGGTGACGGCCACGCTGCCCGTCACCGGCATCACGCTGCCGTTCATCAGCTACGGGGGATCGTCGCTGGTGTTGAGTCTGGCGGGCGTCGGCATCCTGCTGAACATCAGCCGTTACGCCCGGTGACCCAGGCAAGGACGCTGAGGGTGGTGCTGGCCGGAGGCGGATCCGGCGGCCATATCACGCCCGCGCTGGCCATCTACGAGGGTTTGCACGAGACGGTCGGCGGGGAGCTCCAGGTGCTCTACGTCGGCACCGCCCACGGGCTGGAGACTGATCTGGTGCCCCGCGCCGGCATCCCGTTGGCCACGATCCATGCGGCCGCCCTGCTCCGGGCCGGTGTCGCCAACAAGATCCGGGGCGGCCTGGCGAGTGCGCGCGGCGCGGTGGACGCTTACCGTCTCCTGGCCCGGGTGCGGCCCCACGTGGTCGTGGGCACGGGGGGTTACGTATCAGGTCCGGTTGGGCTGGCGGCGGTGCTGCGGAAAGTTCCGCTGGTACTGCAGGAGCAGAACGTCTGGCCGGGCTTCACCAACCGCGTCCTCGCCCGCCGCGCCCGGGCCATCTGCGTACCCTATGCGGAGGCGGTCAATTATCTGCCCGCCGGAGCACGCGCGGTGGTGACCGGCAACCCGGTACGTCCGAGCCTGCTTGGCATTTCCCGCCAAACGGCTCGCCAGCACTTCGGGCTGGGGCCCGAGGACATCCTGCTGGTCGCGACGGGCGGCAGCCAGGGCGCGCCAGCCATCAACCGCTTCATGACCCGGATGTGGCCGGAACTGGCTCGGCGACCGGCCGTTCATGTCCTCTGGGCGACCGGGCCGCGTCGTTTCGATGAGGTGCGCAAACTGCTGCCAGAGTCTTCCTCCGACGGCACCAGACTCCAGGTGCTCCCGTATCTATATGACATGGACTGGGCGTTAAGGGCAGCCGACGTCGCCATTGGGCGGGCCGGCGCCAACACCTGCAACGAAATTCTGGCCTGCGGAGTGGCGGGGCTCTTGGTTCCGTCTCCGTTCGTGTCGGAAAATCATCAGGCCAAGAACGCTGAACACCTGGCTCAGGCGGGAGCGGCGGTGACGGTGGCGGAATCGCGCCTGGACGAGGACGGAGCGTCCGTGCTGGGAGAGCTGCTGGATGACCGCACCAGGCGCACCAGGATGACCGAGGCCGCCCAGCGGCTGTTTCGTCCAGATGCGCTGTCGCGCATCGTCCACGTGGTGCTGTGGGCCGCCGGCCGTCACGACAGGATCTAGTACCGATTCCAGAAAGCGTCATCCTATGCAAAGAGGATTGCGCTGCGGCGTCGGGAAGGAGCTTGTGAATGGATGATCAATCGGTGCCCGCGCTGGCACCGCTGCGCGACCAGTTGCGTAAGCTGAGTCTGGCCGTGGAAGAGAACCATCCGCTGGCGCGGCATACGTCGTTCAAGATTGGCGGGCCGGCGGCGCTCTTCTGGGAGCCGCCGTCTTTTGACGCAGTGATGCGCGGACTGCCGCTGGTCATGGAAAGCCGCGCGCCCCTGTTTCTGCTAGGACTGGGTTCGAACCTCCTAGTGTCGGACCGTGGCTTTCCTGGTATCGTGCTGTCGACCGGTCGCGGGCTCCGCCATGCGGACGTCCAGGGCGCAGAGCTTCGGCTGGGGGCCGGGGTGCCGCTCGCGAAAGCAGCGAATCTGGCCCAGCAGCAGGGATTGGCCGGCCTGGAGTTTGCCATCAGCATTCCGGGCACGGTCGGGGGCGCGGCCACCATGAACGCCGGGGCGCATGGTTCAAGCTTTTCCGAGGTGGTGCGAAGCGTCCTGATGTTCGTCCCCGGGCGCGGAGCCGTGGAGATGGACCGGGACGCACTCGACTATCGCTACCGACTGAGTCGTGTGCAGGAGGAGCCATGGGTGGTGCTGGAGGCGCGCCTCCAGCTGACTCCGGGGCACCCGGATGCGGTCCGGGCGCGCATGCAGGAGTTCATGGCGCATCGCAAGCGCACCCAGCCG
>JBMFXK010000287.1:0-4202 GCA_049964315.1 Clostridia bacterium
GGGTCGATCTCCATGATACTCTCCGGCTCGGCCCCCCAGGACGCGCGGAGAATCTCACGGACGCGCCCGAACGGAACCGCCGGTACCTCATCCTGCAGGGACTCCAGGGCGTTTATGAGGGCCCGGGGAAACACGTCTCGACGGGTGGAGGCCAGCTGGCCCAGCTTGACGAACGTCGGGCCGAGGTCGGTGAGGATGCGCGGGATCCGATCTTCCCAGGCAACCGGCGCCGCCCGTGGGCTCACGGCGCCTCGGATGCGAAGGGAGGCGCGCACCAGTCCCCCCAGCCCCAGCCGGTCGACCACATATAGAAAGCCGTGCCGGACGAGCGTCTCCACCACGACCCGATACCGGTGCAGATGCCGCCGGCGGCGGCCGGAACCCGGAAAGCCCCCCTTCATGGGCGCGTCTCGAACCGCCCCAGCCGCACGGCGCGCCCCCGTTGAACCATCACCCGACCCCTGGCGATCACCGTGTCAATCGCAAGCGCCTGATCCAGCACCACCAGATCCGCGGGACCGCCCACCTGAATGCGACCGTTCCAGGGAAGCTTCAGCACCTGTGCCACGTGGGTGGTGACAGGCTGGATGGCCTCTTCCAGGGACATTCCCGCCGCCACCAGACCACGCACCTCCTCGAACAGGGTGCGTGCACTGGCGATGCCCACCGTCTTCAGGTGGCCCTCGGCGTCAAATATGGGAGACGACCCCTGGGCATCGGAGCTGAAGGTGATCCGGTCCCACGCCACGCCGGCGTCTCGGAGCCTCACCGCCGCATCGTGCGCGCTCACGGCCGCGGGGTCGACCGCGGTGGGCCGGATGTCGGTGGTCAGGTCGATGTACCCGCCCGCCTTGCCCCAGCCGCAGGCGTCACGGACAAGGTCCGGGTTGCGGTTCAGGTGGGAGGGCACCAGGGTCTCGGTGGGGACATCCCACCGAGACAGCACCTCCCGCAGCGGCTCGAGTCCATTGGGTCCGCTGCCGACGTGGCAGTGCACCACACCCGCCTTGCCGCCCAGCATCCCGCCGACCCGTGCCTCTCCGGCCAGCCGCGCCAGCTCATGGGGACTCGGATGGGAACCGCGCTGATCACTCACCGCAATTTCTCCAACCCCGATGATGCGGTCGATGAGGACCAGGTCCGTGCGCGGATTGTCCGTGATGGTGCGCGTCGGCACCTCGTACGCACCGGTGTAGAGGAACGCGGTCAGGCCTTCCGCCTCAAGGGCACGGGCCTTGGCCAGGAGTCCCTGGACGCTGCGCGTGGCGCCGTCCGTACCCAGGACGCCCACCACGGTCGTGATGCCGGCCCGTGTCAGGTCGGACAGCTGGATTTCGGGCGTGCGGTTGATGGGACCACCCTCGCCGCCGCCGCCGGCCATGTGCACATGCTGATCGATGAGACCGGGGATCACCAGGCGCCCCTCGAGGTTCAGAACCGGCGCATCGGGCGCCCAGGGTGGCAGCTGCAGGTCCCGGCCAATAGCGACAATCCGTTCGCCCACAGCCAGCACGTCCTGCACCCCGGCCGGTGCCGGCTGATACAGGCGAGCCCGGCGCAGGAGGATGGTGCCATCGCTCACGGACCCCGGCTCAGGAGGAGGACTGACTGCCGGTTCCATAGCCAAGCACTTGTTCGATCTTGCGGGCAACCTCTTGACTCTGGTTGATAACCTGCCGGAGCTGCTTCAGATTCGCCTCAAGTTCTTGGGACAGCTGCCACTGCGCATTGGTCAGCGCGTTGGCCACGGTCGTGTCACCCGTCTGCCTGCTTCCGGGCCCTGAGCCCCCTCCTGGGGCCGCACCGCCCTGGGACTGGCTTTCCTCAAGCTCCTGCCGGACAATGGCCTGCAGCTGCTGTACGTCCACCGACTCATTTTGGGCAGTGGCAGACGAGCCTCGGGACCCGCCGCCCCCGGTCTGTCCCGACGGGCGGTTCCGGCCGGCGGATCCATTGCCGCCTTGGCCTGCCGGGCCTGCCTGGCCTTGGATTTTCTGCAATTCCTGGCGGACCAGCGCCTGTGTCTCGCTGGCCGAGAGGGCCTGCCCCCCCGAATTGGAAGCACCCGCACCGGAGCCACTGCGGCCTGCGGATCCCGGCCCCGTGTTGGCCCGCATCTTCTTGCGCGTCTTCTGGACGGCCGTCTGAATCTGCGCGGCCGTCATCCCGCCCCCGGTGTCAGCGGTCTCCGTCCCATGGGACGATCCGGACGCGGAGCCGGATGGCGCGGCCCCGCCGGCGTCCGATTGGGTCCCACGCCGGCCCAGCTCCTCGCGGACCAGGCTTTGCACCTGGCTGCGGCTCAGCCCCGACCCGTCCTGCCCAGAGCCTCCTGCGCCCCGGCGACTTTGCTGGGGGCGGCGCTGCGACGGATTCTGCTGCCGGCTTCCGCCCTGCCGTCCGGCACCCTCCGAGCTGTTTGACCCGGCGAGCCCCAGGCGGTGGAGTTCCTGACGCACGACGTCTACGAAGCCCTGGCCGTTGCCGTCCACGCCCGGGGACGGCGCTTGACCGGAGGCTGAGTCGGAACCCGATGTGCCCTTGGAGTCGGCGGACCGCTCCCGGACCATCGCGCGGACAATGCGTCTGACCTGCTGTTCGGATATCGCCCCATCCTGGTCCGTACCCGGTGCCCCCTGAGTGTCTGGCATGCTCTTGCCTCCCGATCGGTTGTCGACCGGGCTTAGTCTGGCAAATCCTGTCGCCGTCTATGAGGAGCGCCTCAGGTCGTGGAGCGCCTGCTGGAGCGTCGTCACCGGATAGATGGTGAGGTTGTAGCCGCGCGAGTGCGCCATGGCCACGGCGGATGCGTAGTTGGCCTTCGGACACAGGAAGATGCGGGCGCCGGCCCGGTACACCGTGATGACCTTCTGCTGCACGCCGCCAATCTCCAGCACTTGGCCACTGGGCGTGATCTCGCCGGTGCCGGCGATGATCCGGCCCCGGGCCAGGTTGGTCCCTGTGATCTGGGCGTAGATTTCCAGCGAGAACATCATGCCGGCGCTGGGGCCTCCGATCTGTCCGGCATTGATGCGAACCGGACGGGGCACCACGTAGCGCACCTTCTCGGTGACCACCACGCCGATGCCCGGCACCGGATCCGTAGGCACGTGGCCCAAGGTGAGCGTGACCTCGTGGGTCGCTCCCTGGCGCAGATACGTCACCTGTACCTTGTCACCGACCCGGTAGCGCTTGAGGACCGCGCGGAAATTGGAAAAGGTGACCGCCGTCCCGTTCAAGGCGATAATCTGGTCCCCGACTTTGATGTGACCCCAGGCGGAACCGGTCTTGAGGACTCCCGCCACCAGCAGTCCCGGTTCGACCACCACCTGCGCCGGCAGCCCGGCCAGGCGTTCCCCGGCCACCATGGCATCTTGCTGGCTTTGACTCATAAGCGCGTTGTTGTAGTTAAGGTACTGGGTCATCGTCATCCCGGGCGGCAGCACCTGACTCGACGGGTATAACTTGTAGGCGTTGTCCACATGGGCCAGGCCCCAGACCAGCGCATTGGCTGGCAGGACGTCGATGGCCACCATGAGCAGGCGCCCAGGACGCGGGGCCCGTTTCCCAGCCACGTGCACCATGTCGGCGAGATTGCCCGTTATCCCGGGAGCAAAGGCGATCTCCTGAACCGGAATGAACCAGGACGCGCCCAGCACCACGGCCAGGGCCGCTGCCACCCACAGCGCGGTCCGCCACCAGAGCCCTCTATGTCGTGCCATGTGCATCCCACCTGCTCTAAAGCACTTCTCCCGGGCATACGGTGCCCCAAAGCCGGAGGTGTCCGTTGCCCGCCGCACTCAGCCATGCCGCCTGATCCCCGATCGGCCATCCAGCACATCTTGGCGCTCGGCCTCGATCGCTGGTGGTCAGAAGACGTCCCCGTTCTCTTTCCAGCATACCTGGCGGCCCGCCTGCTGACGCGGCGCATGACGCAGCTCTGGCAGACCCTCGCACTCTCCGCGGCCACCTTCCCCGCGGTCGCGATTTTGGGGAACCTCGCAGCCGTTCGGGAAGGAAAGATGTCACGCCCCGTCTTTGAGCGCCTGTGGGTGTGGGGCAATCTCCAGAATCCGGCCCTGGTAACGCTCCCCCCGCGCGCGGTCGCGGCCGGCTACCTGGCCGTCCTCGTCACCGGCTTCACCATCGGACTTCCGGGCGGCGATGCCCCTCCGCGGCCCCGGCCGCCGCTTGACCTGCCC
>JBMFXK010000288.1:0-4170 GCA_049964315.1 Clostridia bacterium
CGGCCCCACTCTAAAAACCCGGCTGACGCTGGCCTGACGTGCGGAAGGTAGGTCACAACCACCGTCGTCAGGGCCCAACGGCATGCAACTGCAAGAAAGCCCGTGGTCCGACGCAATTCGACCTTCCGAATGAGTTAGTGTCGCGAAGTGTGGCCAAACCCCGGATCGCGGTTGATCCCTTTAGTGGGTATCTTGGCCCTGCCATACTCGCGTCCATGGGATTAAACTCCAAAACCCACCGCCCTTTCACCATTCGCAACACGGTGCCGGATGTCAGCCGCCCCCGGCCGTCGAGGGCTAACAGGCGTCCACATCACTCCACCGTCTGTACTCTCCCAGAGGGCGGAGGTCTGACCGGAATTACACGAGGCGTACGCGATGGAGCGCGTGACGAGGTCAATGGCGGTCACAGCGTCGAGTGGGAGCTTCGTCGGCAGTATCGTCCAGGTCCTTCCGGCATCGGTCGTCCGGTAGAGTGCAGACGTCGTGACGGCCGTTCCGGCGGCATTCAGGACCTTCGAGACCGCCAGGCCCATTGACCCGCCCGTGAACGTCCACAGCGAGTCGCCCGCGGGGTCCCACGGGAGGGGGACGCCCGCCCTCCACGTCGCTCCCCCGTCAACGGTTTGGTCGACGACGTAGGTACGCGGTCCTATCTGCACCGGGACGACGCCGTCCACCGCGGAGCGGAAAATCGGAGGCAACACCCATTGGGGCGCGTCGACCCCACGCCCCGGAAGTGCCACCGGAAACCACGTGACGCCGCCATCGGTCGTCCGGTAGAGCATGCCCACCTCGGTCACCGAACCGGCATGGCCACCGGACATCCACCCATCCGAGGGCGTAGCCCAAACCACGCCGCTTTTGTCCCCGAACCACGGAAGTCGATGCGCGGAGGGAGGGGGAATATGGCCCGACGTCACCAGGGCCTCCGAGATGCTCCCCGGCAGTGTGTGCCAGTGGGTGCCCCCGTCGTCCGTTGCCTGGATGACCAGGGTCTCGGAGCCCATCGATCCCACCAGGCCCACCGCGACGTAGCCCCTCTCCGTGGAAAAGAAGTGAGGCCAGGAGAGGCCACCGACACTCCCTGGCACCGTGATCTCTCGCCACGACTGGCCGTGGTCGGTGGTGAGAAAGAGGGGGGCGGGTCCGTTGGCTAAGTCGGTCGACACGCCCACCCACGCCGTGGCGGCATTAATTGGGTCGAGGACGAGGGCGGAGTCGGCCGGCAGATTGGCGGGCGTGACCGCCGCCCACGCCCGCCAGCCGGTGTCCGTCCAGAACACCTGGCCCTGGGTGGCTCCCCATCCTGCGCTCGCCGTCACCATGGCGAGGGTCGTGAACGCGGGCAGGGTTGGGCTGGCAGGGATGCTCGCCCGCGGCACGATCGTAGAACGTGCAGACGGCGACGGGCGAGTCTTGGCCGGGTGGGAGGCGGCCACCGTGGCGGGCTGAAGGGCACTGTGCGTGGCACACCCCGCGAGAAGCACGGAGACGCCAAGGATGCCCGCCGCACGTGCAACAGAGCGCACGTTCTGCCCCCTTTACCTCCATAACGCGGGGTCGGGGCTGGCGGTGTCACCTGACCCGGGACGCGTCCCTTGGGCGCCGGACGTCAGTGGAACGTAGTCCGATCGATTCTTGACATGATCTGCGGGTGCTTGTCGTTTTGTGTCGCCTCGTCGCCCACGACAAGTGACGTCGAAGTGCCTGACGCGGCTACCTACAAGGGTTAGGACCCATTTGGGGAGCCCTCGCTCACCCCACCATGGAGCCCGCCATTTTCAAATGGCAGACGGCCGAATGGTAATGGCCGACTTCATCGTAGGTGCCATCCTCGCGAAACAACACCTCCGTATGGTCGCCCTCTCCGGCCATGCCACCGCCAACAGAGCTTTCACGCCATTGGCCAGTACCACCGTGCCCCCGGTAATACCCTCGGGCGACGTAGTGCGCGAGCCAACTGCCGGTAACCTGGTCCTGTCGAACCGGTGGAGCGTCATCGGCGGTCGGGACGTTACCGGGCGCGATAGTGCGGCGCGACCCTTCTACGGTCCTGACCCAGGCCCCGAGTCCCACGCCCACCGCATACAGCATACTGGGGGCCAGGTTGACCGCCGATTGCCGAATGAACACGGAGTAGCTATGGGGCCTGGCGTTGATGTCTAGGCGGGGCCAGAGTGCGGGACGTAGCGGCACGAAAGACGGCAACCGGATGGGGATGCCGGTCGACACCAGATACGGGAGCGCTCGAGCCAGGACCGGCAACGGATTGGCGGCGGACGAAGATGGCCAGGGGGGCGCCGGGCGAGCGGACACCCCTTGGTGGCTGCACGTAATCCGGATCCCCAGTCCGTCCCCTGTGGAATAGCCCGGGGTGCTGGCCGGCCGGATCTGAATCGTTTCCGTCTTCAACACCCCCTAGAAGGACGCGTCCCCCAAGACACATTGGCATCCGCAAACTCCCGCAGGTGGACCGTCGCTGAGGTTCGGCGGCTGATCAGGGTACGCGCCATGTTGCGGGCCGGCCGAGTAAGAGTGTCAGCTTGGGTGCTGTACCCGACCGAGTAAATCGCGTAAGTGTCGGTCCCTCCCGCCAGGCGAGCAGCGCCGCCGGACTGGCGATTCCTCCGCCCAGAACATGCACGGCGCGCGCCGTGGACACACTGGCTATCAGGCCCCATCCGAGAGGAATCTGTCGGGCCGCTGCAGGCAGTCGGACCCAGACGGTGGGTTCACCGATGAATGCCAGCGCGATGCCCGTAAGTCGGGTCGTGCTCGTCGTCAGGAACGCGACGCTGACCGTTTGCGTGCGTGGCCCCAGAATGACGGCGTAACCGGGGACCGGGCGGTTCACGGGGAACGCCTTCCCGTTCGGCAGCGACGGAAGTTGTCCAGGCTGCCAGACTGGGGGCGGGTTCAACAGCGAGGGTGATAGTTGTGGCGCGGGGGCCTGACTCGCCACCACGGTGTCGAAATAGTGCTTACTCGATGGGATGGGGTCTTGCGGAGGACTATTCAGCGGTTCCAACGTGAGCGGCAGGCGGACGGGCACCGCGCGCTGCCGGAGCTCCTCACCCTCCCCCAGGATCAGGTTCAGATTGTGGGTCGCGTGAAAGAGAGGCGGCGGCTGAGGAGCCACGGTCGACGGCGCGCGGTACACGGCGACGGCCCCCTGCGAGAAGCCCGCCCACCACGGCCGCACTCCACCCTCTGTGTCTTTTCCAATGAGCGCCCGGCGGGATCTGCCGAGAGCGACCTTCGGGGACTGACCGGTCCGGCAACCCCGGCACCTCCACTCGTCGAGAAGCGGCTACCCAGTGACTTCACAGCCGTTGGTTCCGTCGTCGATCCGCTAAACGCCCACACGGATAGTGAGATGGCCGCCTGTCGATAAGACACAAGCGGCTCGCACTGGTTCTCAGCCTGGGTGTCAACGCATGACGCCTGTGACCCTCCGGCCACCCACGTAATGCTATGGCCGTTCTGCTTCATGAGCAAAGGGCCGGAGTGGGGACTGCGGGCCAGCGGATCCCCGACTGGGTGGTGAGTGTCGCCGATCCCGCCGCGCGCCCCATTAAGAAGCGAAAACTCGGACAGCCCGTGCAGTTCAGTTTGGCTACAAGGTCCACCTCGGGGAGGCCGAAGGCGGCTTGGTTACCGGGTACACCGTCGACCGGGACAATCCGGCCGACGTGGACGCCCTGATCCCAGCCCTGGATCACCACTGGGCCCAGTTCGGGCTAGACCCGCCCCGCGCGGCCAGAAACCACGGGTATAACAGCCCCGACTCCAACGCCGTGTGCGGGAATGGCCGATCGGGACGGTGGCGATCCCGAAACGCGGGAAAAAGTCCCCGGCCCGTGCCCACTAGGAACGGCGCCTGGCCTTCCGCCGGGCGCAGCGCTGGCGGGCGGGGGGCGAAGCGACCGTGAGCAGCCTGAAGCGGAAATTTAGCCTCCGACGGACCCGATACCGGGGCCACGACCGAGTCACCACGGGTGTCGCACTCGGGATCTTCGTCCACTAAGTGCAGCGTACACTCGGCGGACGGCCGGGTAAACCATCGGACCCCTCGGACCATCCCGGATCCAGGAACCGCCCAGCCGATGCCCCGGTACTTCAGCCAAGAGTCCATGGCGGCCTTCGCGCGGCCGCCGCGGACGGAAC
>JBMFXK010000289.1:0-4149 GCA_049964315.1 Clostridia bacterium
CCCGCAGTGCGGGCCACGGAGCAGCCTCCTGCCCTTTTGACTCACGCGACAGGGCAGCGATGGGCCACACCCTGAGGGCATCACCACCCTGTCGGATCTGTTCGGCCACGCCGTCCGGCGTGTCCACCACCGGGACCGTGTTTGGCATCACGCCCACGGTGGTGATGCCGCCCGCCGCCGCCGCTCGCCGCCCGGAGGCCCAATCTTCCTTCCAGGTCTGGCCGGGATCCCGGAAGTGCACGTGGAGGTCGGTGATGCGGGGTACGATCCAACAGCCGGTGACGTCAACGGTTTCGAGGGGGCCGAGCCCGTCCCCGGCGCGGGCAATCCGACCGTCCACAACCAACACGTCGGCCCTCTCCACAACCTTCCGGAAGGGGTCCACGACCAAACCGCCTGCCAGCCGATACCTGCTCATGCCCGGCTCCCTCCCCGCAGGACCAGGACCGCATCGGCTCCCCCGTCCAGTTCGGCCAGATTGACGTGGACGTATTCATCATGCGCAGTGGGGATGTTCTTGCCGACAAAGTCGGGACGGATGGGGAGCTCCCGGTGGCCCCGGTCCACCAGCACGGCCACTTCGATGCGGCGTGCGCGACCCGCAGCGGTGACGGCGTCCATGGCCGCCCGCACCGAGCGGCCGGTCCATATCACGTCGTCCACGATCACCACGACGCGGTTGTCGGATGAAAAGGGGAGTCCGGGACGCTCGGTGGCCTCACGATCATCCCGATAGGGGCCAATGTCGAGGGAGTAGACCGGAACCGGCTGGGACGGGTGTTCAATGTCGGTCAGGAGGCGGCCGAGTCGGGCGGCCAGCGGCTCTCCGCGACGGGCGATGCCCAGCAGGATGACGCCTTCGACGCCCCGGTTGCGCTCCACGATTTCGTGCGCGATGCGGCGCAGGGCCCGGTTCACAGCCTCGGCGTCCAGGATCATCCGGCCCGGTTCTGGGCCTTGCCGCATAAAAATCGCCCTTCCCGCAAGGAAAGGCGCAGCCGCTGCCAACAATCCTTGCCGACCTCACAGGGTCGATTTAAAGGATCAGGATCTTCTCCGATCACTATACCCGTAGCACGGAGGGTCCGCAAGGGTCCCAGAAATTACTCAGACGCGTCGGCCCGGGGGCCGAATGCGGGGATGGCACCGGCAATCGCGTCTGCCGTGCCGTTCTCCAGCCGTTGCACCGCGTCGCGCACGCGCTCGGCCGTCAGCCGCGGCAGCCAGACGCCGTCCGGGTAGACCACCGTGACCGGTGCGTGCACACAAAAGCGCAGGCAGGCGCTCGGCACCACCACCCAGGGCCGCGTGTGCCCGGCCAGCAGCCATTCATGGTGGGCATCCACCCCACCCCGCTGGCGACAGCTCGTGCCCTGGCAGACCAGGATGCGGTACTGCGCCTCAGCGACCGGGCGCGGCATCATGATCCTCCTCTCCGGCCCCAATGACGGCTCCGGGCAGTGCCACGGCGCGATCCCGGAATCCCGGGGGAACTGCGCCCTCTCTGGGCTCACCCAGGTGCAGGAGCGCCCCGTCCCAGGCAGCCGGCACCGGCTCAAACGCCACCAGCCGCCGGGTCCGGTCGGCCGGGTGGCGGAATGCCAGGTGAAAGGCGTGCAGGGCCTGGCCGTGCAGCCCCAGTTCCCCGCCCCCGCCGTATACGGGATCACCCGCCACCGGAAACCCGAGGTGTGCCAGATGCACCCGGATCTGATGCGTGCGTCCCGTCTCCAAGGTCAGTTCCAGCAGGGAGTGGCCGCTCCAGCGCGCTACCGTCCGGTAGCGGGTGGAAGCCAGCCTCCCCGAACGCACCACCGCCATCTTGCGGCGGTCATGCGGATCCCGCCCGATGGGCGCCTCGATGCGCCCTTCGGGGGGGTCGAGCGCTCCGCGGATGAGAGCCCAGTAGCGGCGCTCCACCAGGCGGTCCTGAATGGTGCGGGACAGGCGCTCGCGCGTCCTGGCGTCACGGGCCACCACCATGAGGCCGGAGGTATCCCGATCGAGCCGGTGCACGATCCCGGGACGCACATGCGCCTCCGGGTCTGGCTGCAGCTCGCGCCACAGCGCATGCACGAGCGTGTTGTGCCAGTTGGCCGGCGCGGGGTGCACCACGACACCGGCGGGCTTGGCCACGATGATCAACGTCGCATCCTGAAACCGGATGGGCACCGGCACCGGCGGCGGTTCATAGGTCAAGACCAGACCATCGGGATCCTCGTCAGGCTCCCCGTCCACCCACACGTCGGCCCCTGTGTGGACGGGGGTCGACGGTCCGCTGACCACACTCCCGGCCACCCGCACCAGTCCCGCGCGGATCGCGCCCTGCCAGCGGGAGCGGGACCACTCCGGCCAGCGCGCCGCCAGCCAGCGATCGAGCCGGATGCCATCGTCATCAGCCCGCACCGTATCGCTGAGCGGCTTTCGCGCCCTACCCGACGTCATGGTCCCGATGCCAGGCTTCCCACAGCAAGATGGCCATCCCCACCACGATGGCGGAATCGGCCAGGTTGAACACGGCAAAGCCCTCCACGTGGATATAGTCCACGACTCGTCCGCTCACAAGCCGATCCCACAGGTTTCCCGCGGCCCCGCCCATGACCAGACCGGCGGCCACGCCGGTCCAGGCCGGAAGGCGCGCACGCCGGATCACGAGGCCCAGGCCGACCGCCAGCACGACAGCCGCCACGCCCACGAACAGCCATTCGGCGCCCGGGAACAGACTAAAGGCGGCCCCCCGGTTCTCCAGCAGTGTGAGCGAGAGCACCCGCCCCAGCAGCGCGATGGAGCCACCCAGGACCAGATGGGTTGTGACCCACAACTGGATCAGCCGGTCGGCAGCGAAGATGATGATCCCGATGCTCAGCACGACGTAGCGGGAGAGCTGCCGCCCCGACGTTTGTGTCGCGGTCATGCTGGCAGCGTGGCCAGAACGCTCCGGCAGCGTCGGCACACGCTCTCCTGATCGATCTCGGCGGCGGGCAGCGATCGCCAGCAGCGGCTGCACTTGACCACGCCCTCCTCCCGGATGGCGCGCACGGCCAATTCGGGAGCGTCGCGCAGCTCGACGCGCGCCACCATCAACCATTCCGGGAGGTGCTCGGACAGGCGCTCCAGCACCTCGCGGATGCCGGCCGGCGCCTCGATGACCAGCGCGGCCTCGAGAGAGTTTCCGATCACGTGTTCCCGGCGCAGCTCCTCCAGGGCAAGCAGGGCCGGCTGGCGTACGCGGAGCACCTGATCCACCTCCGCCGCCCGTGCGCGGGCGTGGGGCGGAAGGTCAGGCACCTCGGGCCAGAGCTGGCTCGTGACATGTCCGTCCCGGCCCGGAATCGCCGCCCACATCTCATCGGCCGTAAACGGCAGGATGGGCGCGACCACCCGCGCAATGGCGGTGGCGAGCCGGTGCAGCGTGGCCTGGGTTCCGCGCCTGAGCGGGTCGTCCGGGGCGCGGGTGTAGAGCCGGTCCTTGATGACGTCCAGGTAGAAGCTGGAAAGTTCGCCGGTGACGAAGCTCTGCAGGACCTGGACGACCGCGTGGTACTCGAAAGCCTCGTAGTGCGCCTTTAGATCGGTGAGCAGCTCGCTCAGCGCCGCCATCGCCCAGAGATCGAGCACGTCGCCGGAAACCGGCGGCTCTCCCTCGGGCGGCGTGTAGTCGTACAGGTTCCCGAGACAGAATCGAAAGGTGTTGCGGAGTTTGCGGTACACCTCGGCCACCTGATCCATGTGCTCCATCGAGATGCGGACGTCGGAGCGGTAATCACTGGCCGCCACCCACAGGCGCAGGACATCGGCCCCGTACCTGTCCACCAGCTGGAACGGGTCCACCACGTTGCCCAGTGACTTGTGCATCGGCCGCCCCTGACCATCCAGCACCCAGCCGTTGGTGACCACGGTCCGGTAGGGGGCGGTGGCCCTGGTCGCACAGCCGAGCGTGAGCAGCGAATTGAACCAGCCGCGATACTGGTCCCCGCCTTCCAGCACCACGTCCGCCGGCCACGAGAGATCGTCGCGATCCTCCAGCACGGCCCGCTGAGTAGAGCCCGAATCGAGCCAGACATCAAACACGTTCCATTGACGCTCGAGGCTTGAACCGCCGCACGCGGGGCAGGCCAGCGTTCCCGGCGGGGCCAGGTCGTCCATGCT
>JBMFXK010000290.1:0-4098 GCA_049964315.1 Clostridia bacterium
CCTCCGGCACATGGAAACGATCGACTATATCAACCAATACGCGGATTTTGCCGCCTGGCACCGCGACGTCCTGGGCGATGCGGACCACGAGCGGCAGCTCGACTATTGGAAGGCGCAGCTGGGGGGCACGCTGCCGCTCCTGCAGCTGCCGACGGACCGGCCGCGGCCGCCCCAGCCAACCTTCCGCGGCGCGTCCCTCTGGTTCTCTGTGCCGGCGAACATCCTGCATTCCCTGCATGACCTGGCCCGCCAGGAAGGCGCGACACTCTTCATGGTGCTTCTGGCCGCCTACCAGACGCTGCTCTACCGCTATACGGGCCAGGACGACGTGCTGGTGGGCACACCTGTGGCGGGTCGCGTGCGGCCCGAGACGGAGGGCCTCATCGGCTACTTCATCAACACTGTGGTTCTCCGGACCGATCTGTCGGGCCATCCATCGTTTCGGGAACTGGTCGAGCGGGTGCGACGGGTTGCGCTGTCCGCCTACACGAACCAGGAGGTGCCGTTCGAGTCTCTCGTCCGGGCGCTTGAACCGGAGCGGCAGCTCGGCTACTCCCCCGTGTTTCAGACCATGTTCGTCCTCCAGAACGCGCCGGAGCATGACCTGCTGCTCGAGGGCGCCGTCGTGACCGGCGGCCCAATCTACCCGGACATTGCCAAGTTCGACCTGACGGTCGACATGGTCGAGGAGGCCGGGGACCTCCGCGTCCGCCTGGAGTACAGCACGGACCTGTTTGAGCGGACGACGATGGAGCGGCTGGCGGGACACTTTCGTGTCCTGCTGGAGGCGATTGCGGCCGACCCGGGGCAGGCCATCGGAGCGCTGCCGCTGTTGACGCCGGCGGAGTACGCCCAGACTGTGGAGGCCTGGAACGAGACGGCGGCCGAATACCCGGCGGCGACGCTCGGCGACTTGTTTGCCGCGCAGGCGGAGCGGACACCGGACACGGTCGCGGTGGAGTTCGAAGACGCCGCCCTCACGTATGCGGAGCTCGATGCGCGGACGAACCGGCTGGCGCATTATCTGCGTCGGCAGGGGGTCGGTCCGGATACCCTGGTGGCGCTCATGCTGGAACGTTCGCTGGAGCAGCTGGTGGGCATCGTGGGGGTCTGGAAGGCCGGTGGGGCGTACGTGCCGCTGGATCCGGCGTATCCGGCAGACCGCCTCCAGTACATGATGGAGGACGCGGGACCTACGGTGGTGCTGACGCAGACGCATCTGGCCGCCAGCCTGCCGCCGACCGCCGCGCCGGTGCTCGCGCTCGACGGCGACTGGGCCCAGGTGGCGGCCCAGTCATCCGACAGGCTGCCAGCGGTTGCCGGGCCGGGCAATCTGGCCTACATGATCTACACCTCGGGGTCGACGGGCAAGCCCAAAGGGGTCCTCATCGAGCACCGGGGCGTGGTGAACCTCGCCCTGGATCAGATAGCCACTCTGGGGGCGGGGCCCGGCATGCGCCATCTGATCTTTCCGTCCCTCAGCTTTGACGCCTCCATCATTGCCATCGTCCCATCCCTGCTGTCAGGCGCCACAGTGGTGCAGGGACATCCGGATCACCTGCGGCCGGGCACCGACCTGGAAGAGTTCCTGACCCGCCGCAAGGTCACGCATCTGACACTGACGCCGTCGGCGCTCGGGACCATCCGCCCCGAGAACACACCGACGCTGCAGGGAATCGTGAGCGGCGGCGAGGCGCTGCCGCTGGAGCTTGTCAAAGCGTGGGCAGGGCGGGTGGCGCTGTACAACGAATACGGGCCGACCGAAATCACGGTGGCGTGCACGGCGGCCCGGATGGATCCGGGGGCGACCGCGGTGACCATCGGCCGGGGGCTCCCAAACGTGCGGCTCTACGTGCTGGGTCCGGACCGGGTGCCGGTGCCCGTGGGGGTGCCGGGCGAGCTCTATGTCGGCGGGGTGGGCGTGGCCCGCGGTTATCACCGCCGCCCGGATCTCACCGCGGACCGGTTCCTGCGTGACCCGTTCACCGACGCGGCCGGGGCGCGGATGTACAAGACGGGAGACCTGGTGCGCTGGCGGCATGACGGCATGCTCGAGTACCTCGGGCGGGTGGACGACCAGGTGAAGGTGCGGGGCTTTCGCATCGAGCTGGGGGAGGTGGAGGCCGCCGTCCAGCAGGCCGCCGGCATTCGTGAGGCCGCCGTGGTGGTGCAGGAAGATGAGTCGGGAGATCGCCGCCTCACCGCCTACGTGGTGGCTGACGAAGGGGCGGCCGTGGATGTGAGCGCCATCCGCGCCGCGCTCCGCGGTCAGCTTCCGAGCTACATGGTACCGTCCACCATCAAGACCATGGAGACTCTCCTCCTGACGCCAAACGGCAAGGTGGACCGGCGGGCGCTGGCGGCCTTGAAATCCGCCGACGCCGCCGCGGGAGGCGGGGAGACGGAAGGACCCCGCACCACGATGGAGCTCGTGATGCTCCAGATCTGGCGGCAGGTGCTGGGGATCCAGAACATCGGCGTGCACGACAACTTCTTCGATCTGGGCGGCCACTCGCTGAAGGCCGTCACGCTGCGCCAGGCCATCCGGGACGAACTGGGCGCCGACATCCCGCTGGCGGCCTTTTTCGCCGAGGGGACGCCGGCGTCCCTGGCGGAGTGGGCCCGCACCCACGAAGGGGTGGCGCCGCCCTCCCTCCTGACGCTGCGGGACGGGCCGCCGGACGCCGTCCCGCTCATCCTGGTGCATGAAGTGAGCGGCGGTGTGCTGGAATACCTCGACCTGTGCCGCCTCATCGGGCAGGGCCGCACGGTCTACGGGCTGGTCGCCCCCGGGTATGACTCGGAGGAGGCCCCGCTCACCTCCGTGGAAGTCATGGCGGAGCGGTACACCGCGGACCTCCGGGCGGTCCTGCCTCACGGTCCCTACAACCTGGTGGGATGGTCGTTCGGCGGCCTGGTGGCGTTTGAGATGGCGCGGCTGCTGGAGGCGCGCGGCGAGTGCGTGGCGCTTTTAGGCCTGCTCGATGCCCACCCGTTCGGGAGCGGGGTCGACGTCCGCGACCGGAGCCGCCAGGGCATCTTGAGCCAGATTGCGGAGCGGCTCGACATCGACCCCACACTGATCTCCGGTCATACGCCGGATGGCGCTCTTGAGATTCTGACCCGAGAGGTGACGGAGCGCGGCATCGTCCCCGACGAGGGCGCCGGCGGGGCCCTCCGGCGTCAGGTGCGAGTGATGGAAGCGCATGGGGAGGCGCTGGCGTCGTATCGCCCCGGGGGCACCGTTGCCGCTGACCTGACGCTGTTTGAGGCCGGCGACGCCGAGGATCCCATCGACCGCGCACGCTGGGCCGAGCGGACGACAGGATCGCTGCACGTCGTGCCCGTGCCGGGAACCCACCTGTCCATGGTGCGGCCGCCCCACGTGGAGGCGCTGGCGGCCGCCCTGGAGGAGCGTCTGCCACCCCGGCCTGTGAGCGGCTAGGGGAGCGGGGAGAGCGCGCCACTTGTGCAGCGCCCGAGCACCTGGCCTGTTTGACGGATTGCAGAGGACGAAGAACAAGGGCAAGGAGGGGACGATCCGTGAGCGATCTGGGCACGGGTACGGTCGATGCGGCCGGCGCATTTCTGCGGGATCTCGACGCAGACGGCTGGCAAACCCTGTTTCGCTACACCGAAGCCTACCCGTTCCGGGCGGGCGACGTGGTCGTGCGGATGGGAGACACCGACCGCTCGTTCTGCATCGTGACCGAAGGGCAGCTGGAGGTGATCGTGCCGGCTCCGGAGGTGCCGGACGGCTTGCGGCGCATCGCACTGATTGACGAGGGCTCAGTCTTCGGCGAGCAGTCGCTGCTGGACGGCCGCCCGCGTTCCGCTCACATCCGGGCGGTGAGCGCCGGACGAATGCGGGTCATGTCACTGCGCCAGCTTGAGCAGCTGGCACGAGACAACCCCACCCTGGGGCACCGGGTGCTGTTGGACCTCGGTCGCATCGTCTCCGAGCGCCTCCGCCACACGACCACGCTGATGAACGCCCTCTACACGCTGGCGAAAAATCCGTGAGCGGCCAGGCCGCGGATCTTTACATCGCCCGCATCCCGAAGATGCCGGCGCCAGACGCCTGGCTGCTGGGCGAGC
>JBMFXK010000291.1:0-4045 GCA_049964315.1 Clostridia bacterium
CGTGTACTGGACCTCCCCGTGCTGACACTGGTGCCGTACATCGATACGGAGAGCCCGGTTCCGGCGGCCAAGGCGGCACGTTCCCGCGGCTCAAGCCGGCGGGATCCCCGGCGGCGGTCGGCTAGCGGGGCGGGGAGGAATGACACGTGAGCACTCCGCGAAGCTTAGAGCCGCGGCTCGTCAGCATTACTCAGCCCCGATCCTCGGCGGCGGAACAGTATCGCTCGCTGCGGACCAGCCTCGAGTTTCTCGGGGTGTCGCAGCCGCTCCACAAGGTTCTCGTCACCAGCGCATTTCCGGAATCGGGCAAGTCACTCACGGCCGCCAATCTGGCGCTAGCCCTGGCCCAGAGCGGCCGCTCCACCCTGCTGGTGGATGCGGATCTGCGGCGCCCCTCCCAGCACCACCTGTTTGGGCTGGCCAATCTGACCGGGCTTACGTCCGCCGTGACCCGCGGTGGAGATCTTGACCAGTATCTGGCCCCGGGACCTCTCGCCGATCTGCGCATCATGACGTCGGGGCCGATTCCGCCCAACCCGTCCGAGATCCTGGGCTCGATGGCTATGCGGGAGCTCCTGGAGCGCCTTGAGCACGAGGCCGACATCGTGGTGCTGGACTCGCCGCCGGTGGTGGGATTCACGGATGCGGTGATCCTGTCCAACCGCAATGACGGCGTGATTTACGTCGTGCGGTCGGGCTTCAACTCCCGGAAGGCGGACCTGAAAGCCATTGACCTGCTGCGGCAGGTGGAAGCCCGGATTCTCGGGGTGGTGCTGAACGGCATGAAGCAGCCGGACGAGAGTCTGAGCTACGCCTATTACTACAGCCGCCGGCCGGCGGGATCCTCTTGACCCACCCCGCCCCCACACTGGTCGACCTGAACGCCCACCTGCTCCCGGACCTTGAGGACGGCATGTCGTCGACGGATCGGGCCGTCGCGCGTGTGCGCGAAGCCGAGGCCGACGGGGTGCGCGTGCTTTATGCGGTCGCCTCGCACCGGAACGCCCCCACCGCCCACGTCACCACCGCCCATCGCCGGCTCCAGCGTGCCGTCGAGAGGGCCGGGGTTGCCGTCGAGATTGAGGCCGGGCACCAGGCGATCCTGCATGAAGGTCTGGCGCAGGACTTCGCACGCGGCCAGATCCTGCCGCTCGGGTCTTCGGGCTACGTGTTTGTCGAGCTGCCGTGCGACAGGTTCCCGTCCTACACGCTGGACGTGCTGTACCACCTGACGCTCGAGGGTGCGCGGCTGCTGCTCATCCATCCCGAGCTCAACGTGGGACTTCAGCACAATGCCGCCCTGGTGCGAAAGCTGTGCGACATGGAGGTGGTGGGGGTGGCCGCGGCCCGACATCTCCGGCGCCAGAGCCCTCGCGGCGTGCGCCACAGCACACTGTCTCTCATCGAGTCGGGACTGGTGCAGGCCGTTGCCTCACACGCGGGGCGCGACGCGGACCGCCCGGCGCGCCTGACCGACGTCGCTCCGCTCCTGAGCCGTCAGTTTGGCGACGGGGCGGCCGACAGTCTGCTGCACTCGACCCCGCAGGCCATTCGCAGTGGGCTTCCGGTGGAGATGCGGCCCCACGGTCGCCGGTCACTGGTCACCTGGTTCAGCTGAAGATAGGCCGCGCCGCTCAATACAGCGTTCGCTCCCGCGCCATGATGACGTACGGCACCGGGTTTCCGGGAAACAGGAGTCCGGGATGCACGATGGTCCAGCCGAGCCGCAGGTACAGACGCTGGGCGCCATGATTGTTCTGCTGGGTGGAGAGGAGCGCGCGGGGGCGGTCCTGGGCCAGCCAGAGCGCATCGTGAATCGCCGTGCCCAGTCCCTGGCCGCGGTGTGACGGCGCCACCGCCAGTTCCACCAGCGTCCAGGCGTCCTGCACCGCGGGATGGTTTGCCCCGAGCGCACCGACCACGGTGTCGACCCACCAGTTGCCCTGCAGGGCGTGGACTCCAAAGCCCATGCCCACCGCCCGTCCCTCGACGGTGGCGAGACGGCCGGCAAATCCCTGAAAGCCCGCGTACTGGAAGATGAACTGGTAGGAGGCGTCGCGGCTGTGTCCCCAGGTGGCGACATAGATGTTGACGGCTTCGGAGAGGAGGGGCGAGGTCCTGGTGAAGGGAACCAGGTCCATGCGCCGCCCCCTTCCCTATCTCTTGAGCCTGTCTGTACGCCTTCGCGTTATGACCAGCTTTCCCTGCCGCTTTTCTGCCGTTGGCTTCGCGCACACCCCGTGTCGGCCTCTGCCGGCAGCCGCGTTATCATGGACCATGAACGAACGCATCGGAGGTGGTGCGGCGATGGCGGGGGAGTGGACGGCGGCCCGCGGCGGAGTGTGGTGGGAGGATCAGGGTCTCCACCTTATCGAGCAGACGCTGCTGCCGGCGGAGTACCGGGTGCTGCAGCCCCGGTCGCTGGACGAAGTGGCCGACGCCATCCGGCGCCTGGCCGTCCGCGGGGCGCCTGCAATCGGGATCGCGGCGGCCTACGGTCTCGTGGTGGCGCTGGACGAGGTCCAGCCGACATCGGCAGAGGAGGCACACCGCGTGCTGTCCCACGCCGCCGCAGTCCTGACGGGCACCCGCCCGACGGCCGTCAACCTGGCCTGGGCGACGGATCGCGTGCTGGAGCGCACCGGCCGCGTCAGCCATGAATCGGCCCGGGCATTTCGCGATGCCGTGCTGGCGGAGGCCCGCGCGATTGCAGAGGAAGACCGGGAGCTCTGCCGTCGTATCGGGCGCGCAGGGATAGAGGCCCTGGGAGAAGCCCGCCGCATCCTGACCCACTGCAACGCCGGCGCCCTCGCGACCGGGGGATACGGCACCGCGACCGCCCCCCTCTACCTGCTCCACGAGCAGGGGGAGCCGGTATCAGTCCTGGCGGATGAGACGCGGCCGCTTCTGCAGGGTTCGCGCCTGACGGCGTGGGAGCTTGCACGCGCCGGAATCCCGGTGGCGGTCACGGCGGATGGCGCTTCAGGCGCCCTCATGTCGCGCGGCATGGTGGATGCGGTGATTGTCGGCGCCGACCGCATCGCGGCCAACGGCGACACCGCCAACAAGATTGGCACGTTCAATCTGGCGCTGGCGGCGGCTTATCATGGCGTCCCCTTTTACGTGGCCGCCCCCTTTTCTACGTTCGACCCGAACACGCCCGAAGGAGCCGCGATTCCCATCGAAGAGCGCGATCCCGAGGAAGTCCTGGGCTTTCGCGATCGGCGGGTGGCGCCGGCGGGAGCGCAGGCGCTGAATCCCGCCTTTGACGTGACGCCCCACACACTCATTTCGGCCTTCGTAACCGACCAGGGCGTGCTCCGCCCGCCATATGCGCCGGCGATAAAGGCCCTGCTGCGCGAGGGGGTCTCCTGATGGTGATGCGCTACGAGGAGCTGCGAGCCCGCGTGGCCGCCATGGCACGGGCGCTGTACGAGCGCCGCCTGGTCGTCGCCACAGCTGGAAATGTGAGCGCACGCGTGCCGGAGGCTGACCTCCTCGCGATTACGCCCAGCGGGGTGCCTTATGCCGGCATGCGGGGCGAGGACGTGGTGCTGGCCCGGCTGTCCGACGGCGCTCAGGTGGACGGGACCTGGGCGCCGTCGACGGAGCTGCCGCTGCACCGGGCCGTCTACGCCGAACGGCCCGACGTGGGCGGCATCGTGCACACGCATTCGCTGTATGCCACCATGCTGGGAGTGGCGGGACGGCCGCTGAAGCCCGTGCACTACGCCTACGGCCTGCTGGGAGAGGATATCCGCACGGCTCCCTACGTGCGCTACGGCACCGAGGCGCTGGCCCGCGCGGCCACCCGGAGCCTCGGGACCAACGGCGCGGTGCTGTTGCAGCATCACGGCGCCATCACCGTCGGGCACACCGTTGAAGCGGCGCTGGAGCGGGCGGAGATGCTGGAATGGCTCGCCCAGCTGCAGCTCGGTGCCGAGATGCTGGGGCCGCCGCTGGTCCTCACGGAGACGCAGATGGCGGAGGCGCGGGAAGCCCTGGTGCGGTACGGCCCGGTGCGCCATGATGCGGCGCGCCCGGG
>JBMFXK010000292.1:0-4036 GCA_049964315.1 Clostridia bacterium
GCCTTGTTCGACTCCAAGACCTCGACCGTGACCACGCTTGGTTTGCTGGTCACCGCTCTCCTGGTGGTGCTGTTCTTCGTCATCAACTACTACGGCGTACGCTGGCTGCGGAACGTGAACACTTGGGTCACCACGATCAAGTGGATCGTGCCGACGGCAGCCATGATCATCGTCAACATCGCCGGCTTCGCTGCGGGCGGCGCCAAGAACCTGGGTTCCGGCAGCCCCGGCGGCTTCATGCCCTATGGCTGGCACGGGGTTCTGACGGCCGTGTCCGTGGGCGGTATCGTGTACGCCTACAGTGGGTTCCGGCAGGCCCTCGACCTGTCAGCTGAGGGCAAGAACCCCCAGCGTGACGTGCCGCGGGCGCTGATGCTGGTGCTGCTGTTCTCGCTGGCCCTGTACACTCTGCTTCAGTTGGCGCTCCTGGTCGCCATTCCCCACTCGGCTCTGGCCAGTGGATGGGCGAAGATCAGCTACTCGTCGCCGCTGGCACAGCTGGCTTCGGGCCTGGGCCTGGGCTGGATGGCTGCCATCCTGTACGTGGACGGCGCCTGGTCGCCGTCAGGGTCCGCCAACCTGTTCACCGGAACGGCGTCGCGTCTCCTGTACGCGGCTCGCAAGAACGGCTTCTACGTGCGTGGCTGGGACCGCATGAGCCACCACGGGATCCCGATCACGACCCAGATCATCATCCTGATCGCGGGCATCGTGGCCATCCTGCCGTTCCCGGGCTGGCACTTCCTGGTTGAGCTGACTACATCCATGGGCCTCATCACCTACGCCGTGGGTGGTCCGAGTCTGACCATCATACGGCGGTGGACCACGCGCGAAGAGCGGAAGTTCGACATGGGCAGCGGAGTGGCGTCGATTGCGGCGCCTGCCTGCTTCGCCATCGGCGGCGCCCTGTTCTACTTCTTCGGCTGGCCGACGACCATGCAGGCCGGGCTCATCATGCTGGCCGGACTCGTCATCTTCGCGGTGTACCAGGCGTTGTACCACTACCCGGTGGAGGACATCACGAAGGGCATCTGGCTGGTTGTCTGGCTGGCCTTCATCGTGGTGTTCAGCTACTTCGGGTCGTTCGGTACCTCGAAGGACGTTGTGAAGTTCCCGCTGGACATCATCATCGTGCTTGTGGTGTCCGTCATCATCCACTACTGGGGCGTGGCCAGCGGCCACGAGACTCAGGCGTGGCGTGACTTCCGGGCCGGCAAGGACCTTGACCTGGTGTCCGATGGGGAAGCGCAGACGCCGTCCGCCGGCAACTAGGGCTCCGGTTCGGTACCAGAGGGCCGCCTCGAAAGGGGCGGCCTTCGGCTGTCTAGAACGGATGGCGGCGCAGCCAGTCGACGTACGATGCGACGCCTTCCTCCAGGGAGATGGCCGCCTCGAAGCGAAGCTCCATACGTGCCCGCGCCCGGCTGAACGGGGCGCGGAAGTCGTAGCCCTTCCTTCCGGGCCCGACTTGCGCGCTCACGCCCAGAGCACCCGCCACCACCTCCGCCACCATACCCAGCGTGGTCTGGCCGGCGCTGATGTTGTATGCCGTACTGGCATGCTCCCCCACCGCAATGCCGCTCAGGACGGCCCGCGCGGCGTCGTCCACATGAATCAGCTCCAGTTCCTGGTCTCCGCCTGACTCACATACGATCGCGCCCGTATCAAGTCCCAGCTGGATGAGATCGTGGATGTCCTCCGGGAGCCGTTGTCCGGGACCATAAATCTGGCCGATTCGCAGCACGATTACATCGAGTGCATATCGTTGTCGGTACACGTGACCGAGGAGATCCACCGCCGCCTTGGACACTCCGTAAGGGGTGGTGGGACGAAACGCCATGTCTTCGGTCAGTTCCGTGACTTTATCGGTCTCGCCGTAGGCGCTCTCCGATCCTATGAGGACCACCCGCTTGACAGCGGCGGCGCGTGCCGCCTCCAACACGCCGGTGCTCCCCAGCACGTTTCCGGCCATGGTGGCCCAGGGCGCTGCCAGCGAGACGTCCGGGTGAGACTGGGCGGCCAGATGGGCGATGCACGCCACTCGATGCTCGCGAAGGACGCGGAGCAGCCGGGGAATATCGTCCAATTCACCCTGCTCCACGGTGTGCCCGGTGCGCACAGGGGCGGGGACGGTCTCCCGATTGTACTCGACCACGGCATACCCTGCCGCCAGGAGCTCCGCCCCCACACGCGGGCCGAGAAACCCACGCGCACCCGTCAGCAGGACCGTCGAGGCCGGCGCGTTCACCATATGATGGTCCCCCCATCTGCGACCAGGGCATGCCCGGTGATGAATGACGCATCAGCGGACAGCAGGAAAAGAGCCACGGCCGCGATCTCGTGCGGGGTGGCAATCCGTCCGAGAGGGATAAGGGCGGTGTCGGCCGCTTCAACGGCAGCCGGGTCCGGCATTGCGTTCCACACCCTGCGCAGCAGCGGAGTGTCGGTCGCGCCCGGGCACAGCGCGTTCACGCGGATGCCGCGTTCGCGCCAGCTGACAGCCAGCGAGCGCGCCAACGCGGTGATGCCGCCTTTCGTGGCGGCGTATACGGGGCTGTCCGGAGTTCCCACGAAGGCAAGCTCCGAGGCCAGCAGCACCACCGATGCCCCGCGCTTCAAGTTCGGAGAGAAATACTTGGCCACATAGGCCATGCCGGTGAGGTTCACCGCAATCTGTCGGGCAACGTCGGCGTCCGCCATCGACTCAATTGGGGCGGCGATCTGAATCCCCGCGGCGTTGACGAGGCCGTCGAGCCTATCCGGCAGGCTCGCGGCGGCAGCCGCCACCGATCCGGGATCGGCCACATCTAAGGGCAGATACTGTCCGCCATCGCCCGGCGGCAGGATGTCCGCCACCACGACATCACAGCCACGCTTCCGCGCCCCTTCGACCACCGCCTGTCCAATCCCCGAACTTCCTCCCACCACCAGCATGCGTGCTATCGCTGCCGCCCCCTTCATCCTGGACAGTCTAACAATTAGCCGAGCCGGCGCGCCGGTTCCGGATGAGCTGCCACGATCCAATGCTAGATTGAAAGCAGGAGCCGGCTCTCTGCCCGGGTCTTGCGTCTTGGAAAAGGAGGCCGGTTCGATGTCAATGGCCCCGCATGTCTCGCCGTTTGGCCCCGATGACCGCCTTGGGGCGGCCAACTATGTGACGGAACGGGAGGTGCTGCGCGCCCTCAGTCTCGTGAAGGAGGGCCGCATCGTAGACCTCTCCCTTGCCGTCGGGGTGGATTCTCCGCGGATTCCCGGGATCAACTCCCCATTCGTCATCTCCATGTGGAGCCACCCCCTGGTGAGCCAGATCGTCCACTTCGAGCGCGGCAGCCGAAACGGCGTCGCGTTCGCCGATGAACGGATTGAGTTTGACACGCACACGGGCACGCACATCGACGCCCTCGGGCATACATCGGCTCGCGGGAAGATGTACAACGGGGTTCCGGTCAGCGAGGCGGTGGGCAATCACGGGCTCTCCGACCTTGACGCAGGGAAGATTCCCCCGCTCCTCACCCGAGGTGTTCTGCTGGACATCGTCACCATTAAGGGCCGGTTCCTCGACCCCGGTGAGCCCATCGAAGCTGCGGATCTTGAGGAGGCGGAGGCTCTGGTGCCTGGCGGCGTGCAGGCAGGGGACATCGCGCTGGTGCGGACGGGGTGGGCGCGCCACTACGGAGTGGACAACCTTCATTATGCGGTGTCGGCGCCCGGAATCACGGAGGGTGCCTCGTCGTGGCTCGCAGACCGCCAGGTTGCGGCCGTGGCCGGGGACACGATGAGCATCGAGGTCACGCCGTTTGTCGATCCGGCCAATTCGGACCCGGTGCACCTGAATCTGCTGGTGCGGCGCGGAGTCTACATGATCGAGCAGTGCAACCTCGAACCGCCCGAGATTCGCGGCCGCGAATTCCTATGCTGCTGCCTGGCGCCGCGTTTTGCCGGTGCGACCGGAAGTCCGCTGCGTCTTGTGGCGGTCCTCTAAGGGCCCACGTGGCAATAGTTGATACGAGTGCAAAGGATTTGCGTCGCCGACTTC
>JBMFXK010000293.1:0-4035 GCA_049964315.1 Clostridia bacterium
GCTACGACGCTCAGTTCGGGACAGCATGCGCCAAATAAAGTGGCACGCAACAGTGCGTTTCCCGCGCCAGGGCGTGAGGATCCCTGGCGCGCAACCTGTCACCAGGCGTCCGCACCGCCCAATCCGGAACCGGCCGGCCTCCCGTGGCTTGGGCCCGTGCCGACCCGCGCCGCCGCCCCCACGCCTGTGGCGGTGGGCCGACATGCGCTGAGGCGTGCCCATCGAACGGAGGTAATTCATCCCATGCAGCATCCGAGTGTGCGGGCCCGGGGCTGGCGCCGTCGCGACGTCCTGCGCTCCGCCGGTGCGGCGGCCCTGGGCGGCACCGTCCTGGCGGCCTGCGCCAGCACCAAGCAGGCCGCATCCTCCTCGGCCTCCGCCGCCGCGCCGCAGGTGGTCAACGGTGTGACCCACCTCATCTTTCAGTCCAACTGGCAGCACCTGCCCTGGACGAAGACCTCGATCCAACTGGTGCAGCAGTATGCCGACTCGACCTTCAACGCCCAGCACCCGGGTGTGCGCGCGACCGTGGATCCCAGCGGCTGGGGGGGCGGCAGCGGCCTGGCGGTGCGCGACATCGCCCACTCCGCCGCCACCCCGGACGTGTACATGGCCTGCTGCACCGACTTCTGGGACTTCTTCGCCGCGGCACCGGACCTGCTGGTGCCCCTGAACTCATACATCAGTAAGGACAACATCGACCCCAGCATCTGGAACAAGGGCCATCTGGCCGCCAATACCTACGACGGCAAGATTTACGGCCTGCCCTCCTACGACGGCCCGATCGTCGTCTGCTACCGCCAGGTGTTAGAGACGGGATTGTAAGGCCAGGAATGGGCTGAACTGACGGAGGGCAATGTGCGGCGACAAGAATGAGGCCTGGGGGCGACGAAAGCCCCCAGGCCTTGGCTTTGGTTCCCACTCCCAGACATCCCTCTCGCCTTGGCTTCGCGGGCGAGTCGAGAGGGGCAAGGAGGGGCACTCCATGTCCAGCGTAGGCGGGGTCTGCCCGGCGTGCAAGCGCCTCTTGGCAGATCACCTTCCTTCTGCGCAGCGAACGCCGGCACAAATTGCCGACGGCCGGGTGGCGGTCATCAACGGCCGTTGCCAGGCGGCGGACGGGCGGGCGCCACAGAAGCTCTGCTGGGTCATGCTCTCCGAGCCGATGACGCCAGAGGAATATCGGAATCGGATGGCCGAGGGGAGGCTGCGGTTGGAGAAGTGCCCGGGGTGCGGCGGGGCGCTGGTGGCTCACGGGACGTTCTGCCGCACCTTGGTCGGACCGCATGGAAGTGTGGAAGAGATCCGACTCTTGCGCGGTCGCTGCCGCGAGGAGGCCTGCCCGGTCTGCACGGTGACCCACTACCCCTCTTTCATGACGCCCTATCACCCCGTGCCCACCGCGAAGCGGGAGGCGGTGGTCCGGGCGCGGGCTGAGGGCGCAAGTTGGCTGGCCGTGACCGAACAGGTGGCGCTGACGACCGCCCGGCGGTGGTGTGCACGGGTGGAAGCCCGGGCCGTCGAGGTGTGGATCGGCTTGACGGCTATCAGGTACCGCCTGGATCCGGGGGTTCGGGCTCCACCTGGGAAGCTCGAGGCTTCCGGTCCGAAGGCGAAGATGATGTTCGAAGCGTGCGACGCGGTGCGGGCGCTGGTGGCCCGGACGATGGGAGGGGTGGAGTCGCTGCCGTCCCTGGCCATTCCGCGTTTGTTTCAGCCGCCGGCGCCGACGACGTTGCCTGTCTGGACCTGAAGTTTCCAGACCAGCCCAGGACCACAAACTTTGGCGAATGGTGGGAGGCAGAGGGCGGGCGGTAGGGTGGCGGCGGCGGTCGCGGACGGGGAGGTCTGACGACCGCCAGAAAGAGAGGTGGTCGGTTGTCCACCGATGCCGCCCGTCAGTCCACCGCGACCTTCCGTTTCGAGGTGATCGCCCCCCTGGCCGTGCGCCAACTGCGTCCCGGCGAGCGTGCCCACATCGTGCGCGATCTTTCCGGTCGGCTCTGGAAGACGCCGGATGGCCGCACGATCCGTATCCATGCCCGGACGATCACGCGTTGGCTGGCCCGGTATAAGGCCCGCGGCTACGCCGGGCTCATGCCGGAGGAGCGCGCCGACCGCGGCACCCGCCGGGTGCTGGGCGAGCAAATCCTCACCCGGGCCGTCTCCCTGCGCCAGGAGGACCCTGAGCGTTCGGTGTTGCAGATCATCCGCATCATGGAGTTGGAGGGCTTGGCCGAACTCGGGACGATCAAGCGCACCACCCTGAGCGAAGCCCTCTGCCGGGCCGGCGTGAGCCGCGCCGAGGTGACCCGCAACAAGCAGACCTTCCGGCTGCGGGAATCCCCATACCCCAACGCCATGTGGCAGATCGATACCTGCCAGATCATCAAGCTACCGGATGCCCAGGGCCGACGCCGTACCCTGCATCTGGTGGCTTGCCTGGACGACTTCTCGCGCCATGTGGTGGCCCACCTCTACCCGGCTGATGACCGGCCAGCCCTAGCCGATCTCCTCAAACGCGCCATCATCGCCCGCGGCAAACCCGCACAACTTTACGCGGACAATGGGAGTGCCTACCGAAGCGGCATGCTCGCCACCGCCTGTGCCAAACTGGGCATCGAGCCCCGCCACACCCGTCCATACAAACCGCAGGGTCGCGGTAAGGTCGAGCGCTTTTTCCGCACCGCCGAACGGCAGTGGGGGCGGGAAGCCCAGGCCCTGATCGATGCCGAACGCATCTCCACCCTGGACGAGGTGCAGTGCTTCTTCGCGGCCTGGCTGACCGAATACAACGCCCGCGTCCACTCGTCCACCAAGGAGGCTCCCAATACCCGCCTCGGCCTCGTGCACCCCGATCATCCGATCATCTGGGTGCCCCCCGACGTGCTCGCCGACGCCTTCCTCTGGACTCAGATCCGCACCGTCACGGCCGTCGGCACCATCTCTCTGGAGGGCCACGACTTCGAAGTGGCACCTGAGTTGGCCCACCGCAAGATCACGTTGTGCTTCGACCCCTATGATCTCAGCCGCGTCCTCGTCGAGTACGACGGTCGCAGTTACGGCGTGGCCACCCCGTTGGGAAAACTGCCGGCCCACAGCCGCCATGTGCGCCCACCCCAGGATCCTGCCGAGCCGGAACCCGATCGGACCCGCTTCGACCGCTTGCTCACCGAGCATGCCGACGCTGTTGCGTTTGAGCAGGCCGGCCACATGCGCTTCCACACCGAAGGCGGTGACGGCCGGTGATCACGGACCTGCCCAAGCCCCTGGCTGATCTGGGCCTTCAACGCTTCCCCTTCCCCAAGGCCCCCGACCCCGACGATCTCTTCCACTGGCCCGGCCTGGACGAAACCCTGGCACGCCTCCAGTTCGGCTTGGCCGCCGCCGGCTTTGCCCTGCTGACCGGCGAGGTGGGAACCGGCAAATCCACAGCCTTGCGCCTGTTCCTGCACCAGTTGGATCCCAACCTGCATCCGGCCGTCTATATCGCCGACAGCACCCTGACGCCGCGCACCCTCTATGGCCGTGTCCTCACACACTTCGGCGTTCCGGCTCCCATCACGGCGGGCCGCGCCCGCCACCAGTTCCAGGCCCTGTTCTCCGATCTGGCCACCGCCCAGGGCAAGTTGCCGGTGATCATCGTCGACGAGGGCCAGGAACTCTCCGAAGACATGGTGCGCGAACTCCGTTACCTGCAGAACGTCCGTGACTGCGACGCGGCCAGCCCCTTCACCCTGATCCTCTGCGGCCAGCCCGAACTCCGTGCCCAACTGCGCTTCAAGACCTTCGACGCCGTCGCCCAACGCATCAACGTCCGGGCCCACCTCGCCCCCCTTGACCTAAAGCAGACCGCCGCCTTCGTCTCCCACGCCCTGCGCGCGGCCGGCATGAACCGTCCCTTATTCACCGAGGCTGCCATCTCCACGCTCCATGCCCACTCCAACGGCCTCTGCCGCCGCATCGGCAACCTGGCCACTCACGCCCTGCTGGACGCCGCATTCCAAAAAAGCGACCTCGTCGAGGAGGCCAGCG
>JBMFXK010000294.1:0-4029 GCA_049964315.1 Clostridia bacterium
GTATCGATGGCGACCCGCTCGTAACTTTCCGTGGCGAGGATGGACTCGGCGGTGAGCCCCCGCTGGACTGCGGTTTGTGTCTCCGCTTGAAAGTACGAGTTGGATCGCGCGGCGAGTGTATCGGTGTACAGGGACAACAGTTGGGCGGCCTCCCCCCCCTTCGCGAGCAAGGCAGCGCGCTCGAAGAATGTGCGCGAGCGGACTGCAACTTGTTCGCCGCGAAGGGCGGTCCCCCGAATCCGCCGTTCCACCTCCGGTCCGTGGAGATACAGGTACACATATTCGGTCGGCAGCGCCGCCACCGACCGAACCTCATCCGGCCGGAAGAACGAGAGCGGTCGCACATGCTCCCGAACGGCCTCAAAGTCGTCAAGAATCGTGGTAAGGAGGTCCGTGTCGCCGTGGCGGACGGCCAGGAACCATCCCAGATGGTTCAGCCCGACCGTTTCCACCTGGACGGTTTCGGGTGGAAGCCGGAGCCAGTGCGCCAATTCCTGCTTCAGGTGGTAAGGGGTGTCGCAGACGCCGATAAAGCGGCGCTCCCCAATCCGCCGCGCCGCCTCGGACACGATACCCACCGGGTTGGCGAAGTTCACGATCCAGGCCGTCGGATTGGCCGCGCGGATCCGCGGGAGGATCGCCTGGAGCGCGGCAATGGTCCTCAAAGCCAGGAAAAAGCCGCCGGGCCCCACCGTTTCCTGCCCTAGCACACCGACCTCCATGGCCACCCGCTCGTCTGCCACCCGTCCCATCTCTCCCCCCGGTCGGATGGTGATGGCGACGAAGCGCGCGCCGGCGACAGCGTCCTCGACGGTGTCGACGACCCGCACCTGCACGGCGCTCCCTTCTTTGGCAGCCAGATCTCGCCCGATGAGGGCCATGATCTCGGCCCGCTGCCGGTCGGGGTCATAGAGCGTCACCTCACCGAGGGCGAGGCGAGCACCGTGCTGGACGAGTCCGTAGAGCAGTCGAGGGGTGCGAAATCCCCCACCGCCGACCACTGCAATCTTGGTCGCGCCGCGTTCAGGCATCGCGCGGCCCCTCTAGCGCAGCCGGAGAGCCAGGGCCGACATGCTCCAGGAGCGTATGCTTGGAGGGGCTGCCGGAGCCCCCGCCGATCCGTCCGATAGCATGGCCGGCTGCCCAATTCGCAGCTTGTAGACGTTCCGCAAACGACCATCCCCAGCTTCTCGCGGTGACGTACGTGGACGAGAACACGTCGCCGGCTCCCGTGGCATCGACCAAGATGACCGAGCATGCCGGGGAGGTCTCCCGGATCCCATCGTGGAAGACATCCGCGCCCTCCGCCCCGCGGGTGATCACCACTTCCCGCACACTCTGGCTCAGGCGTGCTCCCGCAGCGTCGACTCGCGTCTCCTGGGTAACCAGGAGGGCTTCCGGCACGTTGCAGAACAGCATGTCGGCCCCGGCCAAGAGGTCGCGGAGCCGCCAAGAGCGCAAGAACTCCGGATTCCACGACAGTGAAAGGGCCACCTCGTGACCGAGGCGTCGGGCTGTCTCCATGAGGCGCTCCGCGTAGGGGTGGCGGGCGGCAAGATAGAGCACGCTCCCCGCCGGAATCTCCTCGAGCGTCTCCCGGTACCATTCCCATGGCGCGAGTGGCGCCCGGCCAAAAGACACGATCCCGCGGTCGCCGTTCCAGTTAAGGGTCACGGCCACGTTGGTGCTGGCGCCAGGAGCCACGTATACCCGCTGGGTCCGAAGCCCTTCCTGTTCAAACAGCGTGAGCAGAGCCCGCCCGTAGAGATCGTCTCCGACCTCGCCGCAGAGCACCGTGTCGACGTCCAGGTGGTGAAATGCCAGGGCGCTGATGGCATAGCCCCCGGCCGCCCAGCCCGTCTGCTCGGCGTAGACCTCCTCCCCTGCCTGGGGAAGGCGGGTCAGCCCCGAAAAGATCGTGTCGGCATAAATCGCCCCGACGACCACCACGTGTGGCTTGCGTTCTTGAGTCTCCAGGTTGTGAGCCTCCTACTTCGCTTCCGGGTGCAGGAGCCGCCAGGCATTGCCCTGAACCATCTGGTGGACGGCGCTGTCGGGAATCCCCGCGTAAGCGCACTCACGGATGAAGTCCTGCAGATACCGCACGGCGAAGCCGCGCGGGAAATACTGCGAGTCGGTGGCGAAGATGATGCGTTCCGGGCCGAACGTCTCGTACGCTTTGCGGACCAAGTCGCCGAGGGTGAGCGGATAGGGCATCCAGCGGATCCACTGGTTGGAGCCCGAGGTGTCCACGAGCACGTTTTCGTGGGCCCATCCGAGCTGGAGGAGATCTCCCCAGTACCCGGCCCCGAAGTGGGGCACCACGATGGGCAGCTCCGGAAACGCGCGGGCAACCGGATCGATGGTCAGCGGACTCATCCGGGGGTGAAACACTATGCCGCCCCCACCGCCGAGCACGCCGTAGTGGATGAGGACGGGGCGCTGCCGTTCGGCGAGGATCTCCCAGAGGGGCCAGTATCGGCGGTCATCCAAAGGAAGCTCGAAGCGCGGGCCGAAGCACTTGTACCCTTTGAGCCCGTACTCATCCAGATCGCGCTTCAGGGTCGCGACCGCGTCTGGATCATCGGGCGAAACGTGGGAAAACCCATAGATTTTGTCGGGGTAGTCGCGCTGCGCCTGGGCCATGAATTCGGCTCCGGGTCCGGTGACGAAGACAACGCCATCCAGCTTGTAGCGGTCAATCTCCGCCAGCCACCGTTGCAGCACTTCAGGGGGCTCCGATGTTGGCTCGGGGTCCGGGAAACCCCACGCGTTCAGCATCCAGTGGTACTGGCGCTGCGCGTAGTTCTTCGGCTTATCGGAATCTACCTGGATCCGCCCCCGGTTGCCCGGCATAGGGGTCACGAAGTGGACGTGAAAATCGAGTACACCGTTTGGAAGTTCGGCCAAGGGCGATATCCTCCGTTTCTAGCGGTCAGGCCAACAGGTTTTGATCTCGCAGTCTCTGGCGGAGATTGGCCATCAAAGATTCTCGAATGCGCGTGAGGTGGATCGTGATCAAGGAGCGCGCCAGCACAACGTCGCGAGTCTCAATGGCGGCCAGAATGGCGTGGTGGTCCCCCACAAGCTCACCCAGCACCTGGTCGGAGAACCGGTAATAGTGCATGGCGCGGCTGGACTCCTCGACCAGGTTGTCAAGGGTATGACGCATCCGCGGTCCCCCACCCAGCCGACCGATACCTTGATGAAAGACCAGTTCGTGCTCCTGGATCGTGTCCGGGGACGTGTCCCCTGCCTCACCCAGAACGGTTCCCCGGCTCGCGAGAGTGGCCACCATTTCCCCCTCAAGCAAGATGCGAAATTCGAATACCTCGATCAGGTCGTCAAGGTCGATGGCGGAGACGACATAACCCAGTCGGGGTACGGGCTTCACCAAATTCTGCACCGAAAGCGTTTGCAAAGCCTCACGCACGGGTGTCTTCGAAACCTGCAGTTCGTCCGCCAGGGTCTGTTCCTGGAGAACCGTATCCGGTGGCCAGTGCCCGTGAATGAGACGTCGGCGGATCTCCGCCAGGGTCCGCTGCCGCATGAGCCCCTCGCGGGAACGGCTGCCCGGCATCGGATCACCCCCGATATACCTGTAATATATTAGTGACATCTTAGATGCTGTCAATGAATTTAAGGCCAGCGGCATGCGGAGGTCCCAGGCTGTCCACGCTCGGTGACCTTCCGCGCGCGCCGCTCACACCTGCCTGGCAGCGGCAACTCGACGACTTCTGCGCCAAGGCCACCAGCCCCGCGCGACGTTTAACATCCACTGGCCGTCAATGTCCGCGGAATCCAGCCTAGACGGATACGTCCCCGCCGCGTATCCAATAAGAGCCTCAGCGGATAGGTCCTCAGTGAGCGGGTTTCTCAAGGTTTCTTGAGGTACGTGAGAACCCTCCCGCGGCCGGGGGGATGGTCCCCGAAAATCGGGGTGTCAAGCCATCGCCGCCACGCCCGCAGGAGGGTCCTCCTCTGAAAAATAGATGGGGCGTACCACCGGTCGTAGTGTCCGGGGTTCCC
>JBMFXK010000295.1:0-4020 GCA_049964315.1 Clostridia bacterium
CGGTGTGCCCGCGCGACGAAGACCAGGTTTTCGGCCACCGATAGGTCGAGATACACGCCGGAGGTCGTGGGAAGATATCCCAGGCGAGCCTGCGGCGGGTGCTCCAGGTGCCCGGAGGAGGGCCCGACGGTCCCGGCCAGGAGGCGCAGCAGCGTACTCTTGCCAGCCCCGTCGCCGCCCACCACGGCCACAATCGACCCGGATTCTACGTCTAAGTTGACGCCTTGCAGCGCAGGGCGGGGGCCGAAGGACACCGAGACGTTCCTTAGCGCCCACCTCATAGCGGGGCCGCCCTGGCCGGCCGACGCCGAGAATGGACCGGATGCAGTAGAGCGTGAAAGCGCAGAACGGCCAGGGTGACGGTGACGGCGCCCAGCGCGGCCAGTGACAGGAACGGGCGCAGGAGATGGTCCACCGGTGTTCCCTGCAGCATGATTCCGCGGCTGATCTCGGCGAAGTAGGTCAGGGGGAGAATGTTAGAGATCCATCGCACACCCGGGGCCATCGACGCGACCGGGAAGATAAAGCCGGAGAGAAGGACCTGCGGCAGCGTGGTCATCATTGAAAGCTGCATGGCCTGCCCCTGGTTCTGGGAGACACTCGAGATGAGGACTCCGATGCTCAGGGTGACGAATAAGAACAGCAGTGAGCCCGCGATGAGGCCCGCCCACGATCCGCGCATAGGCACGGCAAACAGCCACATACCGAGGCTGAGCACAATGCCGAGGTCCACCGTCGCAACAAGAAAGTAGGGAGCAATCTTCCCGACGAGGACGTCCCACGGCGAGAGCGGCATGACCGCCAACTGCTCGAGAGTGCCGGACTGCCGCTCGCGGACGACGCCAAGGCTGGCGATGAGAGTGCCGATGAACACCAGGATAATGCCGGCAATGGCCGGAACCATCACCACGGCCGTCTTGAGGCCCGGGTTGTACAGCATGTCGACCGTTGGGGCGGATGGCAGTCGAAGCCGCACGGTTGGCGGCAGCGTGCCAAGGAGCTTCTTCAGGGACGCCAGCGGGGCGCTTACCCGTCCGAGCGACGCCTGGGCGGTCTGGGCGACAAAGAGGTCGGCACCGTTGATGTAAACGCGGGTACCGACTGCGGTGGCATACACCGCCACGTCATATGTTCCATTCCTGATGGCGGTCCTGATCTGAGATGGCCCGTCCGACGGCACCACGGCATTCACTGTGAACGGAGATTTGAGGCTGGCGGCAGCAGCTGCGGCCCGGGGACCGGCGGCCAGTGTCGGGATGCTGTTCACGTCAAACCGTGCCGCGTAGCCGAACACGATCAGCAGCATGACGGGGAGTAGGACCATCATGGCGAGCGTGCGGCGGTCGCGCCTGAGCTCGAGGAATTCCTTTACAATCATGGCTCCCACGGCCTCACCTCCAGTTTCTCTAATTTCTACATGTGTTGAATTATGAAATGCAAGGGTCGGATGGTCCTAACGGCGGATTCAATCACCAATCCTTCGCCCGTTTGAAGTCCCGTGGATATGGACCCGCCCCTGAAGCCAAATTGACACGTCCCTGGTGCGGGTGCTACTATCGTTCAGCATCAATGGGAGGGTGGCGTCGTGCGCACGGTTATCACGCTCGCCTGCACGGAGTGCCGGCGGCGGAATTACACCACCAGCAAGAACAAGAAGAATGATCCGAATCGCCTCGAACGCAGGAAGTACTGCCGGTGGTGCCGCACGCACACGCTTCATCGTGAAACGCGCTGACGCCTGAGACGGGCTCATCTCCCGGAAAGCGGGCGACCTTTTGATGGGGATGAAGATGGGACCGAAAGGCAAGTCAACGCGTCCCACTGAGCCGTCCGGCCCTCAGCAGCTGGCGCGCGAAGTGACGCAGGAGCTGAAGCGGGTTGTGTGGCCCACGCCGCGGCAGGTTCTGGGGTATACGGGCTTCGTCGTACTGGCTGTCATTGTAGTGTCCTTGTTGACGGTGGTGCTCGACCTGATCTTCAGATTTGGTATCGGAAAGATCGTGCCCTAGCACTCCACACGTCGGATAGGATGGCTCCGGCGTATTTTTGTTGGGAAGGCGGCACCTAACCTTGGAGACGGAAAGGAACTGGTACGTCATTCACACGTACTCCGGGTATGAGAACAAGGTGAAGGCCAACCTGGAAAAGCGTGTGGAGTCGATGAATATGGAGGACAAGATCTTTCAGGTCGAAGTCCCCATGGAAGAAGAGCTCGAGGTCAAAGACGGCAAGAAGCGATTGGTCAAGAAAAAGACGTTCCCAGGTTACGTCCTGGTGCAGATGATCATGACGGACGACTCCTGGTACGTGGTGCGGAACACGCCCGGCGTGACCGGCTTTGTCGGATCTGGCTCGCGGCCCATCCCGCTCCTGGACGAGGAGATGAAGATCATTCTCGGCCAGGTCAAGCGCGAGGTGCAGGTGCCGAAGATCCGGGTCGAAGTGGGCCAGTCGGTTGAGGTGCGCGATGGCCCCTTCGAGGGGTTCACCGGTGTCGTGGAGGAAGTGCACCCGGACCGTGGCAAGGTGCGCGTTGTGGTCTCCATGTTCGGCCGGGATACACCTTTGGAATTGGATTTTGCCCAGATTCAAGAACTCCACTAGGCGAGACCGGGTGGGGACGACGGTAGGGGATTAGGGAGGAAGTCATGGCCAAGAAAGTCGTGGCCGTCATCAAGCTTCAGATCCAGGCCGGCAAGGCGACTCCGGCGCCGCCGGTCGGTCCGGCCCTCGGTCAGCACGGCGTCAACATCATGGCGTTTGTGAAGGAGTACAACGAGCGGACGGCCAGTCAGGTCGGGCTGGTGATTCCGGTGGAGATATCTGTATTTGAGGACCGGTCGTTCACCTTTGTCACCAAGACCCCGCCGGCCGCGGTCCTCATCAAGAAGGCGCTCAATCTGGAAAGCGGCTCCAACGCCCCCAACACCAAAAAGGTGGGACAGTTGACCCGGGCGCGGCTTCGCGAGATTGCCGAGACCAAGCTGCCCGACCTCAACACAGACAGTGTCGAAGCGGCCATGCAGATGATTGCGGGTACGGCTCGCAGCATGGGCGTGGAGATTGTCGACTGATCCACATCCTGCGGCTTGTGGGAGGCCACGTGCCGTTCTTACCACGGGAGGGAACTGATTCATGCCGAAGCTGACAAAGCGCCAGCGCGAGGTGGCCGAGCTTTATGATCGCGATCAGTACTACACGCTGGAAGAAGCGGTCGCCCTAGCCAAGAAGCTGTCGCGGGCCAAGTTTGACGAGACCGTCGAGTTGGCGATCCGTCTCGGTGTCGATCCGCGGCACGCCGACCAGGTCGTGCGCGGGGCGGTGGTGCTGCCGCGCGGCACTGGGCGGATTGCCCGTGTGGCGGTCTTCGCCAAGGGAGATCGAGCCAAGGAGGCCGAGCAGGCCGGTGCGGACGTCGTAGGGGCCGAGGACCTGGTTCAGCGAGTGCGCGAAGGCTGGCTGGATTTTGATTCTGCCGTGGCGACGCCTGACATGATGGGCGCCGTCGGCCAGCTGGGCCGCATCCTGGGACCGCGGGGGCTGATGCCCAACCCGAAGACCGGCACGGTCACCTTTGAGGTGGCCAACGCCGTGCGGGAGATCAAGGCGGGCAAAGTGGAGTTCCGCTGCGACTCGGCCGGCATCGTGCACGCGCCCATGGGCAAGGTGAGTTTTGAGGACGAGGCGCTGCTGGAGAACGTACGCACCTTCATCGACGCGATCGTGAAGGCAAAGCCTTCGGGCGCCAAGGGACAGTACGTGCGCACCATCGCGCTCTCCACCACCATGGGACCCGGCATCAAGGTGAACACGGCGGGTATGGAACGGATGAGCGCATCAGCCTGAGGCGCTGTCGCCCGCAGACACCGGTCCCCGTCCTCGCTAAGGGATGGGGACCGGTTTTTTGGTGATCGGCCCGCCGGACGCGTCCTATCCCCGGAGTGCGGCCAGGATGGGGTCACGAAACGCCATGGTGATCATGCCGCCGGTGGCGAGGTCGTGGCTTTGTTCGGTTGCCAG
>JBMFXK010000296.1:0-4011 GCA_049964315.1 Clostridia bacterium
CCTGGGCAGACGCGGATCAGGAAACCGTCGATCAGTTGCAGATCGCGCTCACCACTGCCATGCGCCCGCGCTCCGTGATGGAGGGGAGGAATTAAGTGGATCCTTTGATGAGCAGCGCTGCTGGGCTAGAAGCCCAGACGGCGGCGCTGACTGCCACCGATGACAATCTGGCGAATCTGCAATCCAACGGCTTTCTGGCCCTCGTGACCCAAACCCAGGCCTGGGCTCCGGAAGGCGCGAACCGGGTGACGCCGGGTGAGACGGCCATCGGCGGCCCCATCCCGGAAGGAGTGGCCGCTTCGACTACGCTCAGCACCGCTCCGTCTCCGTACAGCGATACCGGCAACCCGCTTGATGTGGCCCTGCCCGGTCTGGGATTTCTCGCCGTGCAGACTGCCAAGGGGACCGCCTACACCCGTAACGGCGCCTTGCAAGTGGCACCGAACGGGCTCTTGACCGATACGCAGGGCCATCCTGTGCTGAGCACCACCGGCACGCCGCTGACCATTCCCCCCGGGACCCATGTCGCACTGTCCGCGAACGGAACCGTGACAGCCAACGGGATCCCCGTCGGGACCATGCGCCAGGTGACCCTCGGCGGGGTCCTGACCGCACTGGGGGGTGATCTCTACACCGGCGCGGCCACGCCGGTCGCGAATGCTCAGTTCATCCCCGGCGCCGTCAACCAAGGCGCCAACATCTCGTTGACCACGGCCCTCGATGCGCTGGTGCAGGCGCAGAGCGCCTATGGGGCAGATGCCTCGTCCTGGCATGTCGACACCCAGGTGCGCCAGCAGGGTGATCAGCTGGCCCAGCTTCCATAAATCTGCAAATCTACTGCGGATGGGAGAATGATATGAGCAGTCCGCTTCTCCATGTGCCGGCATCCGGGTTGACCACCGCCCAGGCGTATCTTGCCGCGTTGGCCAACATCGCAGCTAACGCGGACACTACCGGTTTCGGCGCGTCCCTGCCGGTCATTGACGCGGCAAACCCGTACGCAGGCCGATCGCCGCAGGCCACCGTGCAGCACACGCCGGCCCCCGGCCTTCTGGGTCTCGACGCGGGGTCGGTGATTGCCGCCACGCCCACGAGCTGGACAGGCTCTCCCAGTCCAAGCTCCACCTCCACCAACATCGGAATTGAGGGCGCGGGTTTCTTTGCCGTGAGCACGCCGTCCGGCTCTCTCGCCTATACGCGGAACGGCGCCTTCACGCCGGATGCCACCGGGCAGCTGGTGCTGGCGGACGGTAGCCATCTCATACCACCGACCACCATATTCGCCGACGCCAGCTGGTCGCTGGGCGCTGACGGCGGGCTCATCATCAACCACGTGGCCCACCCTCCGATTCAACTCGCGATGTTCGCCAACGCCGGTGCCCTCATCAACCTGGGCGACGGGCTATGGGCGCCGTCTGCCGACAGTGGGCCGGCTCAGCTGGTCACGCCGGGCACAAAAGGGGCCGGGACGTTGGTGCCGGGTGCCCTTAACAGCAGCGGCGTGTCGCTGGCCCAGACCTTCAGCAGTCTCATCGCGGCGCAGGCGGCCTACGAGGCCAACGCAACCGCCCTGAAAGTGGGACAGCAAAGCCTGCAGGCTCTCACGAGCCAACCTCTGTAAATCCTGGCGCGCCGGAAGGGATCCATGGTATGAAGCGTTTGCTGCCTATGATCGCGGGGCTCGTGGTGATCCTGGGAGGGCTCGCCGGATGGCACTTCGGCCTGTTCGGCGTCCAGCACCGGAAGGCCGCTGACCCGCCCGCCTTCGTCCTGAAGCAGGCCGTGTGGATCACCGAGGGACCCATCACCAGCAATCTCGCGGGATCCATCCATTACATTTCCCTGACCGTGAGCTTCCCGGTCATGCCCCAGGCTCTGCAGAAGGCGGGGGGAGCCCCGCCGGCAGCCGGCACCACCGGCACCGGATCGACGGCACTTGACAGTCAGATTGAAACCGCGGTCACGGATCTGTGCCGCCGGACGGCGTATGCTTCCCTGCAAACCCCTACGGGCATGCGTGACTTCCGACAGGCGCTCCGGCGCGTGATTGCACCCTACTTCTCTCCCGGCACCGTCGGGTCCGTAGAAACCCCGAGCCTCGTGACCCAATAGCGAGGCTACGATTTTTGCCCGGGCCGGCACCTTGCCGACCTGTCTTTGGCGCATCTCTTCCCGCGCCTCGCGCGGGACCTTCGGCGGACACCGTCGGAGGAAACCCCGCCGCATGGATGCGGCGGCATCGATCAAGGAGGATGTCACAGCGATGAGTCTAATCATCGACACGAACCAACAGGCCCTGTTCGCACAGAACGCAGTCGAGAGCACGACCCAGGCCATGTCCAAGACCCAGGAAGAGCTGGCCACGGGTCTGGCCATCAACAGCCCGGCGGACAACCCGGCGGGTCTCGCCATCAGCGACCTGATGTCGGCGGAGTTGGGCGGCCTAACAGCAGCCACGCAGAACGCCAATCAGGGCATCAACCTTCTCCAGACGGCGGCCGGCGGTGTCCAGTCCGACACGCAGATTGTCCAGCAGATCCAGCAGCTCGCGGTACAGGCGTCGAATGGCACCAACAGCTCGCAGGACCAGCAGGACATCCAGAGCCAGATCGGCCAGTTGCTGACCCAGCTCGACAACAACGCGAGCTCGATCAACTACAACGGGTTGACCTTGCTCGGCGGCTCGTACGGCTCGTCCATCACCGGGTTTACCACGGGTGGCACCATCGCCAACGTGGCGCTGGGTCCTGACAGCGGCAATGCGGCGGCGGGGACTTACTCCGTCTCCATGACGAGTGTAGGGGTCGGGCAGGTTGACATCGTGGTCACCAACGCCAGCGGGACAACGGTCGCCGCGGCGACGGTGTCGGCCACGGGCAGCACGGCCACCGCTCAGCTAGTCAACGGCACGGGTGCCATTGAAGACAACTTCGCTGGCAGCTTCGTGTTCCAGTTCAACGCGACCTCGGTCGCGGCGGCCGCCGCGGGGTACTCGACGAGCTTCCAGATCGCGTCGGCGGCTGATTCGATGAGCCTGCAGGTCGGTCCCGACCAGGGCGCCTCAAACCAGGTGGCTGCCGCACTGGGCGGGTTCACGAGCGTCACCCTCGGGCTCTCCGAGCTCTCGGTGGTCGGTCAGACGAACGCGCAGAACGCGATTACCCAGGCGCAGAACGCGCTCTCCATGCTGACCAATGCGAACGGCGCCCTCGGGGCCCAGCTCGACGCCCTGAACGCCACGGTGAACAACTTGTCGACAGAGTCTCAAAATCTGCAGGCAGCGCAGAGCACCATCCTTGACGCCAACATGGCTCAGGTGAGCTCGCAGTTTGCCGAGCAGCAGGTCTTGCAGCAGACGGGGCTGCAGGCGCTGGCGACCGACAACCAGCTCCCGGCCACACTGCTCAAGACCCTCGGACTCTAATACCCCTGAACCGGGCGGGAGCGGGTGTCCCCGCTCTCCGCGCGGTTCGGCATGCTTGAGAGGAGGCGCGTCCCAGATGGCCACCAGTCCCCCGTCCCTCGCTATCAGCTGGACCAGCGTGTTCGGACAGAACAACCCGGCGGCGCAGATGTTGTCGGACATCTCCTTTAACACCTTTGAATCCTTGCAAACCCAGGGTCTCGATACCCAGGTCGCGGAACTCGAACAGCAGATTGCGAGCTTGCAGCAGCAGCAGAAGGCCTGGTCAGTGCTCCAGACCGACGCCCAGGCATTCGGCACCAGCGTGCAGGCTCTCGGTACCTCGAGCGCGTGGACGGCGATGACGGCCAGTGCCGGTGATCCGAATGTCGCGGCGGTGGCCGCCGATAGCAGTGCGGTAGCCGGCACCTACAACGTCGACGTTCAGCAACTGGCCCTGCAGGAGATCGACGGGACGGCGCCGTCGGTTGCCCTGACAAGCACCGGCGCCGCGCTCGGCACCCTCAACCCGGCCTGGACCGCCGCGACGCTCGCGTTCACGGTGGGGACGTCGACCTATTCGCTGGCCGTCACGGCGAGCACCACCC
>JBMFXK010000297.1:0-3977 GCA_049964315.1 Clostridia bacterium
CGTTCGCGCCGCACCAACTCCTCCTCCAGCGCCTGCAGTTCCGTCCGCAGCGGCGGGATCACCCCGTAGCGCAGCTCGGCCGCCCGGGCCAGGTCAGCGTCCCGCTCCGCCCGCTGCTCCTCGCTCTGGGTTTCTTCCAGTCGCGCCTTGACCTCCGCCAGGCGCTCCAGCTGACGCTTCTCCTCCGCCCAGCGCGCGCGGTAAGCCCCGGCCTGCTCGTCCAGGTCGGCGAGCCGCCGCTCCACACTGTCCAGGCGTTCGCGCGAAGCCCCGTCCTCCTCTTGGGACAGGGCCTGCCGCTCGATCCGGAGCGCCACCCGCTCCCGTTCCAGGCGGTCCAGGTCCTCGGGCAGACTATCCATCTCCACCCGCAGGTGCGCCGCCGCCTCATCCATCAAGTCGATCGCCTTATCCGGCAGGAATCGTTCGCGGATGTAGCGGTCTGAGAGCTCCGCCGCCGCGACCAATGCGGCGTCCCGAATGCGAACCCCGTGGTGGACCTCGTAGCGCTCTTTCAAGCCGCGCAGGATGGCCACCGTGTCCGCCACCGAGGGCTCGTTGACGTAGACGGGTTGAAACCGCCGCTCAAACGCGGCATCCTTCTCGATATGTTCGCGGTACTCGTCCAGCGTGGTCGCGCCGACGGCACGCAGGCGGCCGCGCGCCAGCGCTGGCTTGAGCAGGTTGGCGGCATCCATGGCGCCCTCCGCCGCCCCGGCTCCCATCAGCGTGTGCAGCTCGTCAATAAAGAGAATGATGCTGCCTGAGGCCTGCTCCACCTCGTTCAGCACGGCCTTCAAGCGGTCCTCAAACTCGCCCCGAAACTTGCTGCCGGCCACCAGAGACCCAAGATCCAGCGCCAGCACCCGCCGGCCCCGCAGCCCGTCGGGGACATCCTGAGCCACGATGCGCTCGGCGAGCCCCTCCACGATGGCGGTCTTGCCCACGCCGGGTTCGCCGATGAGCACGGGATTATTCTTGGTGCGCCGGGACAACACCTGGATGACGCGGCGGATCTCTTCGTCGCGCCCCACGACGGGATCGAGACGGCCGCGCCGCGCCTCCTCGGTCAGATCGCGGGCGTAACGGGCGAGCGCCTGGTACTTGGCCTCCGCTTCCGGGTCCGCCGCGCGGTTTCCCCCACGGACCTGCTTGATGGCCTCCAGGACGCGTTCGCGGTCAACGCCATGTCCCTTAAGAAGCGCGGCCGCAGGGCCGGCGCCCGGCGCCAGCAGACCCAGCAGCAGATGCTCCGTGGCCACGTATTCATCGTGCAGCGCGGCCGCGCTTTCGCGGGCCGCCTCCAGCACCGCTTCCATATCCGGAGCCGCATACGGCGTCAAACGGCTTCCCGAGACCGAAGGGAGCCGCCGGCGGGACTGGAGCACATCGCCCTCCAGCACTCCCCGCTCGACCTGGAGCTGTTCCAGGATGGGCACCACGACGCCGTCGCGTTCTCCCAGGAGGGCCGCCAGCAGATGCAGTGACGTGACCGCCTGCTGGTGATCCTCGGTGGCGAGCGTCACCGCGCGCTCCAGTGCCTCGGTCGCACGATTCGTGTACCGGTCGGGCGTTGTCATGAGTGCCTCTCCCGCCTAGCTGCCGCTTCCGGTCGCCTCCCCATCGGGCTTCCACTCGGTGTCGATGACGGTGTCATCCCCGGTGCCGCTTCCACCGGGTGGCGAGTCTCCCCCCGGAGCCGCATTCTGGGCCTCACGGTAGACCTGCTCGGCCAGACGATGGCTCACGCTGGTCATCCGATCCAGGGCGCTCCGGATCTTGGCCTCGTCGTCGGTCGCGATAGCCTCGCGGGCCGCTTTCACGACCTCATCCGCCTCGGTCTTGTCTCCCTCGCTCACCTTGTCGCCGAGATCCCGGACGGCCTTCTCCGTGGCGTAGGCCATCGATTCGGTCTGGTTCTTCAGGTCGATGAGCTCGCGGGCCTTCTTGTCCTCCTCGGCTTTCAGCTCCGCCTCTTTGACCATCCGGTCGATGTCGTCCTTGGACAGCTGCGTGCTGGCTGTGACGGTGACCCGCTGTTCCTTGCCGGTGCCGAGATCCTTGGCCGACACATGCACGATGCCGTTGGCGTCGATGTCGAAAGTCACCTCGATCTGGGGGATGCCGCGCGGGGCGGGAGGGATCCCGTCGAGGTGAAAGCGCGCGAGGGTGCGATTGTCGCGCACCATGGGGCGCTCGCCCTGGAGAACGTGAATCTCGACCTGGGTCTGGCTGTCGGCGGCGGTCGTAAACACCTTGCTCTTGCGGGTGGGGATCGTGGTGTTGCGTTCAACCAGGACCTCCATCACCCCGCCCAAGGTTTCGATGCCGAGCGAAAGCGGCGTGACGTCCAGCAGCACGACGTCCTTCACCTCGCCCGCCAGGACACCCGCCTGAATGGCGGCGCCGACGGCCACCACCTCGTCCGGATTCACCCCGCGATGCGGCTCCTTGCCGGTCAGCCGCTGCACCAGGGCCTGGACGGCCGGCATCCGGGTGGACCCGCCCACCAGCACGACCTCGTCAATCTGGCGCTCGTTCAGTCCCGCATCCGAGAGTGCCTGCCGGAACGGGCCCACCAGCCGGTCGGTAAGCTGACGGGTCAGCTCTTCGAACTTTGCACGTGAGAGGCTCATCTCCAGGTGCTTGGGGCCGCTCTGGTCCGCCGTGATGAACGGCAGGCTCACCTGGGTTTCGGTGACCGAGGAGAGTTCCACCTTGGCCTTCTCCGCCGCCTCGATAAGACGCTGGAGCGCCTGCCGGTCCTTGCGCAGGTCAATGCCCTGCTCCTTTTGGAATTCCCCGGCGATATACTCCACCACGGCCATGTCGTAGTCGTCACCGCCGAGGTGCGTGTCGCCCGCGGTAGACTTCACCTCGAAGACGCCGTCGCCCACTTCCAGCACGGAGACGTCGAAGGTGCCGCCGCCCAGATCCCAGACGAGAATGGTCTCGTTGCTCTGCTTGTCGAGCCCGTACGCCAGTGCCGCGGCCGTGGGTTCATTGATGATGCGCAGCACCTCGAGGCCCGCAATGCGGCCCGCATCCTTGGTCGCCTGCCGCTGCGCGTCGTTGAAGTACGCGGGAACGGTAATCACGGCCTGGCTGACCGTCTCCCCCAGGTACTTCTCCGCATCGGCCTTCAACTTGCCGAGTATCATGGCCGAGACTTCTTCCGGGGTGAGTTCCTTGCCGAGGTTCGGCAGCTGGATCCGAACCTGCTGGTTCGAGCCTGCAACGACGCGGTACGGCACCCGGGTGCGCTCGCCCGTCACCTCATCAAAACGGCGGCCAATAAAGCGCTTGACCGAAAAGACGGTGTTATCCGGGTTGACCACAGCCTGACGGCGGGCCAGCTGGCCGACGAGACGCTCCCCATCTTTCTTAACCCCCACGACCGATGGGGTGAGCCGGCTTCCCTCCGCGTTCAGGATGACGGTGGGCTGCCCGCCTTCCATCACGGCCACGACCGAGTTTGTGGTCCCGAGATCGATACCTACGACCTTTGCCATGTCTTCTCCCCCACTTTGGGCATCCGCTCGGCCGGAATCTGCTCTATCTCCAGTATCATCCGGACACCCGCCAAGTTTACGCCCTGCCGGGTGAGCTCTTGGATGTGCACGAGCCGGTAGTAATCGTTGTCTGAGTACAGGCGATTGTTGGACCCCGTACGGTGCGGGCGCACCAGCCCCTCCCGCTCCCACATCCGGAGGGCTGCCGGAGTGGAACCCACCAGGCGCGCCATGACGCTGATGGTGTACACCGGGTCGCTCGGGTCGTGGATAGCCACCCGTCCACCTCCCGTTATCCGGAGTCACTATAGTATGGCAGGCCGTCAGCATCAAGAATGTTGGCGGCGCCGCATGAAGATCACTGCAGCGGCGGCCGGGGGAACGAGAGCGCGGACGCAATCCCACAAGTGCCGGGGCCCCGAGCGAGGCGGCATCAGCGGGCGGCCTTGAGAGCTCCGGCCGCCA